>JAKJFK010000243.1 GCA_022704925.1 candidate division TA06 bacterium
TCTGCCGGTCGGGCCCATCACGCCCACGCCGTGAGCGTCGTCGACCATGACGCGGGCGCCGTGTTTGCGGGCCACGCGCAGAATCCCCGGCAGGTCGGCGAGATCCCTCCATGCTGAAGACGCCGTCGGTCATCACCAGCTTAACACCCTCGCCGCCGACCTCGGCCAGCGTCCGTTCCAGGTCGGCCGGGTCGTCTTCGCGGTAGGTGAAGCGGCGGCAGCGGGTCAGGCGGACGCCGTCGATGATGCTGGCGTGGTTGAGCCGGGCGCTGACGATGGTGTCCGTCTCGGCGAGGGTGCCGGCGAAGAGGCCGCCGTTGGCGTCAAAACAGGAGGTGTAGAGAAGGCAGTCCTCCAGGCCCAGGAAGTCGGCCAGGCGCTCCTCCAGCTGCTTGTGGATGGTCTGGGTGCCGCAGATGAACCGAACCGAGGCCAGCCCGAATCCGTAAACCTCCAGGGCCCGGCGCACCGCGGCCAGCACCGCCGGGTGGTTGGCCAGGCCCAGGTAGTTGTTGGAGCAGAAGTTGAGAACCGGCTCCCGAATGCCTTCGACCATGATCTCGGAGCCCTGGGGAGAACCGAGCACTCGTTCCGCCTTCAATAATCCGGCCCTGGCCTTTTCGTCCAGTTCCCGGTTTAACCGTCCGTAGAGGTCCATTTTCGTTCGACTCCTTGATTATTGATGAAAAGTCATTCAATCCGCGGCGGTCAGCGCGGCCACTTCCCCGGCCGAGGCGTTCCCGCCGCTGACCAGGCAGACAACCGGTCGCTCCGGTCCGGCCAGGCCGGCCAGCACCGCGGCCAGGGAGGCCGCGCCGGCCCCTTCGGCCACGATCCCGGCCGACCGGTAAAGGCGTTTCTGGGCGGTCCGCATCTGTTCGTCGGTAACCAGCACGATATCGTCTATCAGGGTGGAGATGATCTCAAAGCAGATTTCGCCGGGGCGCTTGACCGCGATGCCGTTGGCGTAGGTATCGATGCTCTCCAGGCAGACGATCCGACCGGCCCGGAGCGAAAGGCGGGCCGAAGGGGCTCCCGCCGCCTGGACGCCGATCAGCCGGAGCCGGGGTGCGGCCGATTTCAGGGCCACCAGCAGCCCGGCGGCCAGGCCGCCGCCGCCGATGGGCGCAACCACCAGGGCGGTCTCCGGCCGATCCTCGATGATCTCCAGGCCGATGGTGCCCTGTCCGGCGATGATCAGCGGATCATCGAAGCCGGGCAGGTAGGTCAGTTCCTCCTCCCGGCTCCGCCGGAGCGCGTGCTGGTAACTCTCCTGGTAGGTGGCGCCGAAGACCTCCACCTCGGCCGTATCGCGCAGGCGGGAGAGTTTCGCCGCCGGGGTCAGTTCCGGGGCGACCACCACCGCCCGCAGTCCCTCCCGGTGCGCGACGTGGGCCACGCCCAGGCCGTGGTTGCCGGAGGTGGCGCAGATGACACCCCTCCTCCGCTCTTCCCCGGTGAGCGAAGCGATCTTGTTGAGCACGCCCCGCACTTTGAAGGCGCCGGTATGCTGAAGGTTTTCCAGCTTCAGGCCGATCGGGCCGCCGAGCTCCGGGGCCGGGAATTCGACCAGCGGCGTGCGGACCACCCGGCCGGAAATCAGCGCGCGGGCCCGCTGAACCTCTTCAAGACCGATTGAGATCGGCATCGGAACGGACAGTGTTTCGGGAAAGAACGGCGGCCGGAGGCCAGGGCAAGCAGTGCGGCCGGAGTCATCTTTCGGACTCTTCCACTTATAATGATAGAATATGGAAGGTGCTTTTGTCTAAACTTGTTCGCCCGCCCGGATCCTATAATAAAAAAGGGGCGTGACTTCCCGAAAATTCCGGTCATCCTTTCCGAGCGGCCGCGTCTGAAGGCCGTCAGGGCAGGAGACGTTCCGGCCGGAGCCGCCCCCAGACCCGGGCCGCCCGGAATGCCTCGGCATACTCGACGCCGCACTGCAGGCCCCGGTAGCGGCCGGTGATCTCGAGCAGCCGGAGCGGATCGGTGAGGTGGTGGCCCTGGACCCACTTGTACTGGCTTTCGTGGGCCAGCAGCATCCGTTTCTTGGTCTCGAAGAAGCCGGTGATGTCAACGTACTCCTCCGGCGCGAAGCCGACGCCGGACATGGTGTCCAGGTAATAGATCGGCACGATCGCCTCGTGGGCCGGCCGGCCGGATCGGTGCAGTGGCAGGGTGGCGGTGAAGGCGGCGTCGAAGACCAGCCGGCTGGTGTTGACGTGGTCG
>JAKJFK010000244.1 GCA_022704925.1 candidate division TA06 bacterium
TACCGGCAGCGGGGCGAGCCTAAAGCCGAACCGCCCCGGCTCTCCGGGGCCCGGGTTGCCATCATCGGTTCCGGGCCGGCCGGACTTACCTGCGCGGCCGAACTGGCCAAAACCGGGTACCAGGTCACCGTCTTCGAGGGTTTCCACCAGCTGGGCGGTGTGCTGGTTTACGGAATACCCGAGTTCCGGCTGCCCAAGGATATCGTGGCCGCCGAAATCGAGTACCTCAAGGGACTGGGCGTCCACTTCGCCACCGACGTCCTCATCGGCCGGGCCCTCACCATCCAGGATCTCTTCCACGATGGATTCCAGGCCATCTTCCTGGGCACCGGAGCCGGCCTGCCGGTCTTCATGCACATCCCGGGCGAGAACCTGCCCGGGGTTTACTCGGCCAACGAGTTCCTGACCCGGGTCAACCTGATGAAGGCCTACCGCTTCCCGGAGTTCGACACCCCGATCAAGAAGGGACGGCGGGTGGCGGTGATCGGCGGCGGCAACGTGGCCATGGACGCGGCCCGGACCGCCCTGCGGCTGGGCGCCGAGAAGGTATTTCTGATCTACCGCCGCTCCGAGCCGGAGATGCCGGCCCGGCGCGAAGAGGTGATCAGGGCGCGGGAGGAGGGAATCGAATTCCTGCTGCTGGCGGCGCCGGTTCGCTACTGGCCCGACCAGAACGGCTTCGTGCACGAGGCCGAGTGCATCCGGATGGAGCTGGGCGAACCGGACGCTTCCGGCCGCCGGCGGCCGGTGCCGATGGAGGGTTCCAACTTCCGGATCCAGGTCGACGAGGTGATCGTGGCGGTGGGAACCACACCCAACCCGATCATCGCCCGGACCACGCCCGGCCTCAAAACCCAGCGCCGGGGCGAAATCGAGGCCGACGAATCCGGCCGCACCTCCCTGCCCGGAGTCTTCGCCGGCGGCGACGCGGTAACCGGAGCGGCCACGGTGATCACCGCCATGGGGGCCGGACGCCAGGCCGCCCGGGCGATCGACGAATACCTGCGCGGCCGGACCGCCGAATCAAAATCCTGAGCTCTACCGCCCCTCGATCCGGTAACCGTTGAACGGCAGGGCGGGATCGACCACCAGGTTCAGCATCTGCCGGTAATTGCGTTCCGGAAAGACCAGCTGCAGGTTGGACTTGAAGTAATCATCCAGCGACCGGGAGATCTTGACTTCGATTCGGCGCCGGGTGAAGCGGCGCAGCAAGGGTATGCCGGGCTGGTTCTTCAGTTCGGGGGCCAGGTCCCGCCTCAACTGGGCCGCCACGGTCTCGGCCGAAGATACCTGTCCCTGTCCGCCGCAGACCGGGCAATCCTCCGCCAGGTAATCCCTCAGGGTGGTCCGCGTCCGCTGGCGGGTCATCTCCACCAATCCCAGCCGGGAAATCTGCAGCACCTTGATGCGCGCCTTGTCGGGTTCCAGGGCCTTTTCAAATGACTGGTAGACCCGGCGCCGATCCTGGTGGCGGTCCATATCGATGAAATCCACCACGATCAGGCCGCCCACGTTGCGCAGGCGCAGCTGCCAGGCGATCTCCTCGGCCGCCTTCAGGTTGGTCCGCAGTACCATGCTCCGGTAATCGTCCCCGCCGGTCCGGCCGCTGTTGACGTCGATGGCGCACAGGGCTTCGGTCTCGTCGATCACCAGGTACCCGCCCCCCTCCAGGGGGACCTTGCGGGCGACCATCTTGTGAATCTCCTCATCCACCTTGTGCTCGATGAAAAGCGGCTTGCGCCCCTGGTGCAGGCTCACGCGGCGGCCGTCCATGCCCAGCCGCCCCAGGTACTGGCGGCAGGACTTGAGCAGGAGGGGCGAATCAACCATTACCTGCTCGATCTCCTTGGTGTACCGGTCGCGCAGCATCCGCAGCGGCAGTTCCAGCTCGGAATAAAGGCGTACCGGCGCGCTCATGCTCTGGCCGCGCCCGGTTATCTCCTGCCAGGTCTTCCAGAGCGAGTCAGCCTCGGCCTTGATGTGCCGTTCCCCGCAGCCCTCGGCCGAGGTCCGGATGATGAAGCCGCACTCGGCCGGGATGACCTCGCTCACGGCGGCCAGCAGACGATCCCGCTCGGCCTGGTTGTTGATCCGACGCGAGATGCCCCGACGCGGCTTCTGGGGAAGCAGCACCAGGTAGTAGCCCGGCAGGGAGATATGGTTGGCGGTCACCTTGGGGGCCTTGGTCCCGATCGAATCCTTGATGACCTGGATCAGGACCTGATC
>JAKJFK010000042.1 GCA_022704925.1 candidate division TA06 bacterium
GAGCCGTTCTGTTTTTTTTCAGGGGATTTCATCCTGGCCTCATCTACGGCCGCCCCGCGAACCGGGGTTGCCTCGAGGGATTCCGGTAGGATTTCTGCCGGTACCGGACCGTCCCGGGTTCACCGGCGCCGGTCCTGGTACCTCTGCTTGCCGTCCTCGAACCACTGGATTTCCTGGTGGTAACGGATACGAGCCCGCTCCACCAGGTCCGGGTGGGTGGCGTTGTTGATGACGAACTGGCAGAAAGAAAGCCGGTAATTGGATCTCCGCCCCGACCAGAAGGTGACCCGGGGTCCGGTATTCAGCAGGCGGTTAAGTTCATTGTCCTTGACCCGGTAATAGTCGGCCGGCTTGGTATCTTTCAGGATCCTCATGATTCTGGCCCGCTGCCACCCCAGCGCCTCGGTGGCGACCGCGTCGGTGGCCCGATCGTCGTAACGGCCGTTGATCAGGACCCCGTAAGCGGCCTGGTTGGTCTTGGCCGCCGCCATGGCCTCGATCTCGGGCAGGGTCATCTCCTCCAGGGTCTTCCTGCCGGTGTCCGTAGTTGTGTCTTCGGACTTCTGTTCCTGCCCGGTGAGCCCGCCGGTCAACAGGGCCACCAGTGCCGCCGCCGCCCAAAAGACCGCCAGCTTTTTCATCGTAACGCCCCTTTCTCCTGATCCCCCACCTGGTAAATTTTACAATAAAACGGTTTTTAATTCACCTGCCGCCGGACCGGGATATTTTTTTCAGGAGGGCGTCCTTTTCGACCTGTCCAATCCGCATCCGCCGGATGACCCGTTCGAAGAATTCGATGCTTCGATCATAGGTAGCCCGGTCCACCGGGTAGGGGGTGGCGTCCTTGCCGCCGTGGGCGAACGAGTAACGGGCCGGGTCTTCGTAAGAGGGACGGGCGCCGTAGATGACCTCGGCCACCAGGCTGAGGGCCCGCATGGTGCGGGGACCGACCCCGGCCAGGGAGAGCATCGTTTCGTAACTCTCCGGGTTCCGTTCGCAGACCCGGGCCAGGATGCGGTCGAGGTAGGGGCTGGAACGGAAGCTCTCCCCGGCGACCGGGTGCCAGTGGAACTCCCGGTCGGCCAGCTCCAGGAAGACCATCTCCTGCTGGCCGCTCTTGATTGCCAGGGTGCGCACGTAATTACTCCAGTACCGGCGTAGCACCTTGATCTCCTTCTCCAGGGAGGCGTGGCCGCTCCGGACCAGGTCGAGGCTCAACTGGCGGTTGCCGGTGCTGGCCCGGGCGGTCAGGTCCAGGGTCGGGTTCCGACGCTGGGTGATGATGCCCGAATGAGGTTCGCAGACCAGGTCGGTGACCCGCTCCGAACTCCAGTGATATCGGCGGGCGGTCTGGCTGCCGGTGTTCATACCCTGCTGGACGACCGCCCAGGCGCCGTTGCGGGAGAAGAAGAAGGCGTGATGGTAGATCTGGTAGCCATCCTGGACCAGGGCGCTGTCGACCTTGGCCGCCATCCGCGAGTTGTAAGCCAGGCCGGCGTAGCGGTTCTCGGAGAGACCGAGGATCTGTCCCCAGCTGGCAATCTCCTGCGGGGTGCGGCGCGAGGTGCGCCCCTTGCCGCCGCAGATGAAGAGGCCGAGCCGGGTCTCCCGGCCGCGCAGCGATTCCTTCAGGGCGGCGGTCAGGATGGTGGTCAGTCCGGAGGCGTTCCAGTCGAAGGCCAGCACCGTTCCCAGCGACTGGAACCAGGCCGGGTCGCCCAGCCGCCGGATGAACTCGTCCGGGCCGAATTCTTCGACGATGATCTCGGCCACCTGGCCGCCGAGCCTGGCCATCCGCTCGAAGAGCCAGCGCGGGCACTGGCCGGTGTCGAGGGTGAAAGTGGCGACGCCCCGCTTGACCATGTTAATCCGGTTTGGGTGCGGACGGGCTCCCGGCGGTCTCTTTGAGGGCGCGTATGAGCTGCGGGTTGACCGGGCCGCCGGCCCGGCGCACGCCCTCGACCGCCTGCCAGGCCCCCCGGTAATCCCGGCGGAGCATCAGGGCCACCGCCAGGTTGTTCCAGGCGTAGAAATGGTTGGGGTTGACGGCCACCGTTTTCTTCCAGTCGGAGATGGCCGCCTCCAGGTTGCCCTGCTTCTGGCGGGTTACCCCGCGGTTGAAATAGGCGTCGGCGAAATTCGGTTTCAGCTCCAGGGTCCGTTCGAAATCGGCCAGGGCCAGGTCGTAACGTTCCAGCCGGTTATAGGCCAGGCCCCGGTTGCAGTAGGCGTAGTAGTGGGAAGGATCCAGTTCGATGGCCCGGTCCAGGTACTCCACCGCCCGGTCCGCCTGGCCCAGGTTCAGGTGGGCGATGCCCAGGAAGAGCCAGGGGCGGGCCTTGTTGGGGGCCTTGGCGACGTTGTCGCTCCACAGGGAGAGCTCGGTCCGCCAGACCCGGTTGCGGGCCACCGCCAGGCCGGAGTTGAAGCAGAGCAGCAGGCCCAGCAGCGCGGCCGCCAGCACCGCCCGCCGGCCGGCCAGCCGGAAGAGACCGGCGGCCAGGAAGAGCGCAAAGCCGGCCATCGGCAGGTAGAGCCGGTGCTCGAAAATGACGTCCTGCAGCGGGATGAAGCTGGACTCCACCGAGAGGGCCAGCAGGAAGAAGAGAATCGCGAAGGCCGGCAGCCGCTCGCGCCGGAAGAGGCCCCCGGCGGCCAGCAGCATCAGCAGCAGGGTCGCCCAGCCGGCCAGGGCCGCTGGCGCCAGGGCCCGGCGCACGACCGGGTAGTCGTAGTCGAGCACCTGTCTTACCGGCAGTACCAGCAGGCGCAGGTAGGTGAGCAGGACGCGGGCCTGGGTGTAGAGGTAATGGCGCCAGGCCAGCGGGGTGGCGCTGGAGGTGAGCCGGTCGATGTCCTCGACGGTGGGGGGGCGGCCCAGCCAGAGGGTGAGCGGGACCACCACCAGCATGGCCAGGAAGGGTGCCAGCCGCTTCCAGGGGAGGCGGCGCCAGCCGGTTTCGAAGAAGCAGATTTCAACCAGGAGCAGGGCCAGGGGCAGGGTGAAGGCGATCTCCTTGCTGAACATGGCCAGCAGGCCGGCGGCCAGGGCGCCCAGGTAGCGGCGGTTGGCGTGCCGGCCGGCCGGCTCCAGGCGCCAGCGCAGGTAGAGGACCAGGGCCAGCAGGTAGAGAGCGGCGGCCAGGAGAGTGGAACGCTGGTAGATGTAGGTGACCGCCTGGGTCTGGACCGGGTGGCTGACGAAGATGAGGCCGGCGAAGAGGCCGATCGCCGACCGGTGGCGGGCCGCCGGGGTGCCGGCCAGCCGGGGGGCGGCCAGCGCCAGCAGGGCCAGCTGGCGGACCAGCAGGGCGGCGGCCAGGTGCAGCAGCAGGCTGACCAGGTGGTAGCCCGGCAGCCGGAGCCCGTGCAGCTGGCGGTTCAGGGCGAAGGTGAAGAAGGCCAGGGCCCGGGTGGGCCAGTACCGCATCAGTTCCGGCAGCCGCCGGAAGCCCTGCAGGGCCGGGTTCTCCACCAGGTGATACATGTCGTCGAAGTGGAAGGCGGCGTTGAAGGTGCCGGCGTAGACCAGCAGGCCCAGCAGGATGATGGCCGCCGCCGGCAGGAAGGGATTCTTCAGCCAGCTTTGGCCCGGACTCTTGGCTTCCGGCATGTTGACTTTCCTTTCTTGCCCGGCGCGGGATTACGGACGCTGGTTGCTTTCCCGTCCTCGACGATCAGGGCGTGGAAGTCCTGGTAAAGCCGGTAATCGGCCGGCAGGGACGACTCGAAGAGCTCCTGGAGATGCCGGTACTCGAACTTCCGGGCCCAGCCCAGTTCCCGGACCCGGCGCCGGGTATACTCGTCGATCACGAAGACCGGCCGTTCAAAGGCGTAGAGCAGGATGTCGTCGGCCGTCTCCGGCCCGACACCGTTCAACGCCAGCAGGCGCCGCCGCAGCTCCGGCGTCTCCAGCCGGCCGGCGCCGTCCAGGCCGCCGCACCCATTCAGCAGGCAGCCGGCCAGCGCCTGGAGCCGGGCCGCCTTCTGCCGGTAGAAGCCGGAGGGGCGGACGAGCCTGGCCAGCCGTTCCGGCTCCATTTCGAACACGGCCGCCAGCCCCAGGCTGCCGGCGGCCGACAGGTTTTCAACCGCCTGCTGGACATTCTTCCAGTTGGCCCGCTGGGTCAGGATGGATTCCAGGATGACCCGTTCCCGCTCCCCGGGGCTCTTGGGCCGCCGGCACCAGAATTCCCACTGGCCGGCCGGCGCGCCCAGCCGGCGGCGCAGGCCGCGGTAGAGGTCCAGGACCCGGTTTTTCTCCGGTGTCATCAGGTCTCCGGCCGTCTTTATTTTTTGGTCCGGAACCGTTCCGGCAGCTCGACCAGGACCATGTGGTTGTCGGACTTTCCGGTGTTATGGGCCAGGACCACGAAATCCTCGTTGGGCGAGATCCACGGGTGCGGGTGGAAGGGCCGGTCCCAGGTATGGTTGGTCGGAAGCAGGGGCCAGCTCTCGGTCTCCTGCGTCTCGAAGTTGTTCCGGATCAGGCTGATCCAGCCATTGTCGAGGCGGCCGTCCGGCCTGGCCCAGCCGTCGCCGACCCAGAGGCCGCCGGCGGTCTGGCAGTGGACGTGGGTGGGCTTGCCGCTGCCCGGGAACTTCGCCTTGCGCTTGTGGTAGCCGTCGGGGTCGATGACCAGGTTGAACATGGCCGTGTCGGTGAAGTTCATCTTCGCGTCGAGGTTGCCGTACTCGCAGTACTGCGCGGCAACTTGACCGTCCCGGGTGAAGAAGCTGTGGCCGATGTAGTCGAGCGTCCGGCCCCGGTAATCGCCGCCGGGCGCGGCCAGCACCGGCCAGGCCCGCTTGTCCTCGCAGAAGCTCCGGCGCACCAGGTATACCTCCTGCTGGCGCCGTTCCCAGCTCTGGTCGCAGAACATGACCAGGTCGTCGTCGACCGGGGAGAGCTCGACGTGGCAAAGGAAACTGTAATCGCCCCAGACCTCGGCGGCGTCGCCGGTGCGCAGGTCGATGGCCACGATGATCGAACGCGGCCGGTGGGAAAGGGCCGGATATCCCGAAAAATGCCTGCCCTCGGGCAGCCGCCCCCGGGCGACGTGTTCGAAGTAGGGGAAGGCCAGGTAGTTGCCGCGCGCGGAGATGGTGGTGATGAAATTGCCCGCCGGCGCCTCAAAGAGGCGGAGCACCGAGGCGTCTTCGATATTGGCGGCATAGGCGCTCCGGCGGTCGATGAAGAAGATCTGGTTTTTTTCGGGCAGGTAGCAGTGGGGGTCGCCGACCGGAACGCCGCCCTCAATATTTGACAGCTGGATGGAGACCTTCTCGCGGCGGTCGATGACATGGATCTGCCAGGCGCCCGAGACATTGCTGCAGCAGGGGATGTAGCGGCCGTCGTCCGAGATGGCCGGGCTGCAGTAGTAGAAGATCTGCTCCTGGGACGGCTCCTCGTGGATGAAGTAATGGGCCCGGGCGCCCGTCTCCACCTCCCGGATCTGTTCGGTCAGCTTGAAGCGCCGTCCGCTCGACAGGTTCTTATCCGAAAATCCCTTTTCCATTGCGGCTCCGATGTTTTGGCGTAACGGGCGATTCTTCAGCCCTTCCCTGGAATTAATTACCGGCCGTTCTGAAGCGGTTCCTTTCTGTTTTCGAGCTCCGCCGCCCGCCCGGCCGTGATATAGGCGTACTCCA
Source organism: candidate division TA06 bacterium (assembly GCA_022704925.1). GTDB lineage: Bacteria > Ratteibacteria > UBA8468 > MWAK01 > MWAK01 > MWAK01. Next base: position 5,653 of record JAKJFK010000042.1, read on the forward strand.
GCGGCGTGATTCCCTTGAAATTGGGGAATCGGTTCCGTTCCTCGACCAGCGCCCATTTCAAGAAGCCCCAGAGGACTTCGTAGGTCAGCTTTACACCGGGCCGGATCTCCTCCTCCCCGAGCGGCCAGTCATGGTGGCCGAAGAACATGGGGCGGCCGCCGGGGTTCGCGTAGAAGACGCGGAAACTGCTCTTGAGGGCCTCGATGCCTTCCTCGGCCGAGTCGAACATGTAGGCGCTGGAGAGGTCGTTCCGCGTGTGCCAGGAGACGAACTTGCCCGGGTCGTGGTAAGGCGGGGCGAGGAAGTCGGGGTTGAAACTGCGGGGCCAGTCATAGGGAATGTCGGTGGCCAGGCCCCATTCGACGGCCAGTTCGCGGCTCCGTTCCCCCGCCATCTTCGTCTTTTCGCGCGGCCGGAAGCCGCTGCCGCCGGACCAGAAGGCGTAGACCCGCTCCAGACCCGGGATTCGGTCGCGGAGCCAGCTCTGGCACTGCCTGAACTCGGCCTCCATCTCGTGCTCCGGCAGCCGCAGGTAGTCGAAGCCGTCGTTGTTGTGGGTGAAGGTGTGGTTGCCGATTTCACAGCCCCGGTCGTAGAGGCGTTTCAGCAGGACGGCCAGGTAGTCCTGGTCGAAGCGCGAGGCCGGCGCCACCATCAGGCGGAAGACCAGCCGGCGGCCCTGGCGGTCGCAGAACTCGCACATGGCCAGGACCCGTTCCATCGCGTCGATCGTGGAGCTGTCATCCAGGTTGATCATGACATAGCGGGGTTCGGTGTCGGCCGCGGTTGTGTCCGCTTCCGCCGGGAGAAATACCGGGGCCGGTCCGGCCGCGGCCGGCAGCCCCCGGGCCGCGGCGGCCCGGCGCAGCACCAGGGCCGTGTAGGGTTCGGTTTCGGCCGCGGCCGCTTCGGCCAGGGCGGCGCCGACCTCCGCCGGCAGGCGGTTGTCCGGGAGGGCCACGGCGCGCTTGGCGGCCTCGCGTCGCACCGACGCGTCGCCGTCGCGCAGGAAGGCGGCCAGTTCCCCGGCGGCGGCCGCCTCACCGAGCGCCAGCCGCGTTCCGGCCGCGTTGACCGCCAGGATCCGGGTCTGGACGACGGGCTTGCCGCCGTTCTCGGCCGGCAGGTCGGCGATGAACTTCTTGAGCGGCTCGATGGCCCGCGGGTCACCGATCTCCGTCAGAGTCCGGATATGCTCGGTGAAGATCCGGAAGTGGGTCGGGTAGAGCCCGCGCGGCCGGAGGGCCAGCTTCAGCGCCTCCAGGACCGGTTCGACCGAGGCGGGGTTCTTCAGCCGGGCCAGGCCCCGGGTGGCCGGGAGCTGGGTCTCGACCCACTGACCGCCGACCCAGCCGTGCAGGGTGTCGAGGTCGCCGGCCTCCCCGAAGTTCCCGATGATCCGGGCCAGCTCGACCCGCATGAACGGGCTGATGGTCGCGGTCTTGGCCCGGGCCGCCTTGAGCGCCTGCGGCCGGGCGGAAGGATGGCGTTCGGCTATCCGGTTCAGCGCCCGCAGGGCGAAGGTGTCCCGGCTGTTCTCGCCGCCGTTCTCCTCGGCCATCGCTATGGCGGCCAGGGTCTCGGCCGCTTCCTCCATCCGGTTCGCGCCGGCGATGTAACAGGCCATCAGGACCGATTCGCGGTCGTGCGATTTCAGGGCGGTCAGCACCTCGGCGCGCGCGGCGGCGTGATCGCCGGCGCGCAGGAGGCGTTCCGCGGCCGCCAGGCGGTTGATCTCGGCGGCATCCTTCAGGGCGGCCTCGAGCACGGCCCGGGCCTCCGGCGTGCCGAGGCGGCTGGCGGCCTCGATGAGGCAGCGCCTCACGAAGGTTGATTTTTCGGCCTGGAGCGCGGTCTTGATGGGACCGAGCGCCTCCGGCGCGTTGACGAAGATCAGCTGGGAGGCGGCCGCCTTCCGGACCGCCAGGTCGCGGTCGGTGAGCGCCTGCAGGAAGACGGGGATGTCGGCCGGGTTGGCGGCCAGGCCAAGCTGGTAGAGCCGGTCGGCCGGCCCGGCGAAGGCGGCGGCGGCCGAGGCCGCCAGGAGCAGGAGCGCCAGTATCCGCCGGGTCGTCGTAATGGCGATGTCACGCATGGAAGCTTCCTTTCGAGTTTCGCGGGTGCTTATCCCTTGCGCGGGAAAGGCCGGTCCCGGTACTTTTATAATCTTTAGTATAGCACAGAAAACCGGCTGTTTTGCTCCGTTTAGCCGGTCAGCCCATAGTTTAGGTTAGTTTGGGGTCAACTCTTGAAACTTGACACATAGGGTTGGTTCTGTTAAAGTTTTGGTCATGGCCAGACAAATTCGAATAGAATTTCCCGGTGCTATCTATCATGTGACGGCACGTGGCAACGAGTGGCAGGCAATATTCCGGAACAACTTAGACCGGCAGACTTTTTTGGTTTTACTTGGACAGATATCGGAGCAATATGGAGTCAAGGTGCGCGCCTACTGTCTGATGCCGAATCATTACCATCTTATCCTCGAAACACCAAGAGGCAATCTTTCTCAAGCCGTCGGTTGGCTTCAATTGACTTACACGGTTCGATTTAACCGACAACACAAAAGATCTGGGCATCTTTTTCAAGGAAGATTCAAGGCTTTTTTGGTGGATGCGGATGAATATGCCCAAGTACTGACTTTATACGTGCATCTTAACCCCGTTAGGCCTGAAGATAAAAATGCAGCCATTCCGGCCGGGCGCATTAAAACTCTGGGCAATTACCGATGGAGCAGTCACCTGGCGTATGCTGGCAAGGTTGGAAAACCCGACTGGTTGGATATATCGTGGTTGCAATACTGGGGTGAAACAGAGGACCGCGCGCGTAAGGAATACCAGGAAGCAATACGAGGGTTGTTTGGCAAGGTTATTGTTAATCCGCAGGGAAATGTTCAAGATAGTCTGGTATTGGGCGGTGATGCTTTGCGTGAACAGGTTGAAAATGCCATTAAAAACAAATCCGGGAAAGAAGAAAAACACTGGATAATAGAAAAAAGTCATTTAGATATTCGCCGGCAACTTGAAGCAATATTAAAGGAAGAATTAGATCAAGGTGTCCGGTTATGGGCGCGGGTGCGCTTGGGTGGGGAACGGATGATTGATTTAAGTAGAGAGTTTGGATACAAGGATGGATCCGGGGTTTTACATGCGGTTAAACGAATCGAACGTAGGGCCGAGAAAGATCAGGGAATACAAAGAAAGTTGCTGGATTTAAAATCCCGCCTTCTGTCAAGTTTCAAGAGTTGACCCCACCTAGGGTGTCCGGCCAAAAAAAGGGGCGGCCGTCGGGCCGCCCCTTATGGTATTCGATCTCCCGGTTCTTCTATGGAGCCGAGATCTGGAGGTCCATGATGATGCGCTGGATGCCGCGGGTGCCGCCGCCGGGATAGGCGCTGATGGTGTAGTTGGCCTCCAGCAGGGCCTGTCCGTCGGAGGTCCGCCAGCGGAAGCCGGTCTTGGGCGTGAAGCCGCCCTGGCCGGTGGCCCCGGAGAGGTAGTAGTCGCCGAAGCCCTTGAGGCTGACCGTGCTGGCGTCCGGGTGCAGGGCTGCCGGCGCCGGCAGGGCGGCCGCCGGGGTCAGTTGTCCGTAATCCTCGCGCAGCAGGCCGGCGATCACCTTCGGCCCCTCCTGGATGACGATCTCCCGTCCCGCTCCCTCGTTGGGGATGCGGAAGCGAAGCACCTGTTTCACCTCGGCCCGTTCGGTGTTGTCCTGGCGCCAGCGCATGGTTACTCCCTGCTCGGAGACGGTGAGCGAGAGATAACGCTTGCTGTCGAAGGCCAGGGTCGCCTTGGCCTCCAGGCGGCCGTCCGCTACCTCGACGGCCGGCTTGGGCAGCTCCGGCTGGCCGACCAGGCCGTCGATCAGGGTCCGTTCCCTGCCCCCTTCCTTGACCATCAGCCGCAGGTAGCCGGGCCGGTCCGGGTTGATCTCCAGGGTGTACTTGCCGACCGCCAGCTGCCGGGCGCCGGTTGAGGCGGCCGGTTTGGCCTTCATCTCCTTGAAGTTCGCCAGCGCCGCCGGCAGGTCCGCGGCGGCCAGGCCGGTGAAGAGCACCGGCAGCTGGGGGACCAGCAGCGTCCCGTCGGCGGCCGGCTTCAATGGCTGGCCGTAGATGTCGGCGGGCCGGTACCGATTGAAGTCGAGGCCGGAGAGCTTCCAGTGGCAGTCGAAGTCCTGGGAGTTATTGTCGGTCCCATTCACGGTGGTCAGGACCACCACCGTCTTCTCCCGGTTCCGGAAGGGATAGACGAAGAGGCGCTCGTGGCCGGTCGGCTCGCCGTTGAGCGAGTAGGCCTGCTTCGGGTCGCGCGCCGGCCGCATCCCGCTCAGCCAGTACTTCTGCATCGCCATCCACTGCATGCCCAGGGTCGGCGAGTTATCATACTCGATCCCGGTCTTGCCGCCCAGGGGCAGGTAAACCGACTGGCCCAGGGTGCGCAGGTCGTAGAAGCCGGCGCTCACCAGCGGGCCGTCCTTGGGGTCCTCGGTGCCGTAGGGGCGCGAAAGCCAGGCATGCATCATCAGCTGCCAGGCGAAGATGCCCGGCGGGTTACCGCTGGAGGAGGCGCCGTCCAGGATCAGCGAAGTGCCCCGCAGCTGGCTCCGCTGGCCGACCCCGACCGTGTAGAAGTATTCCGGGTAGGCCCCTTTCTGGCGCATGATGTTCAGCGTCTCGGCCGACCAGCCCGGCCGCAGCAGGGTGTTCTGGCTTACGTAATCAAGCTGCTTCCGGTCGACCAGGTCGAGGAAGTCGGACCACCAGGCGGGCCGGGTGGAGTTGATACCGACCGATATGGTCGTGCCGGCCTCCCGG
>JAKJFK010000043.1 GCA_022704925.1 candidate division TA06 bacterium
GGAGAAGGAGTTCCAGGCGGCGAAGACGAAGAAGCAGGAGATCGTGGTCTGCACGCACGTCTCGGTCTGGGACGACAACCTGCGCGGCGTCTCACCCTACATGCAGATCGGTCCTGAAAGCAAGGCGAAACTGAAGGAGCTTTACAAGAAATACAATGCCTTGCTGATGCTTTCGGGCCACTACCACCGGGGCCCCTGGCTTCACCAGGAGGAGAAGATGAGTTACCTGGTGCTGCCCGGACCGGCCTGGCCGCGGAACTCGCCCAGCAGCTGGCAGATCTTCGACGTCTACCCGGACCGGGTGGAGATGTACACCAAGCAGGTCTTCCTGCCCTATGACGACGAGACGGCCACCGGCTTCATCAACATTCCCTACCAGAGCTGGGTTAATTATGAGACGCTTCGGACCGGGAAGGATGTTCCGGCCAAGCTCCATTTCCCCTACCTGGTCCAGGGGCCGCTGGTGATCAAGCGGAATGTCAGGTAATTTTTCTTTGGAACCGGGCCGCCGTTTCCGCCGGTAGGTTTCGGAACCTCCGCTGTTTCAATCGAACCGGGGATAAGGCATGAAAAAATCAGAGATTTGCTTTGTTTACTTCAACGACGCGGGCATGTGGAGGCCCAGCGACCTGGCCGGCCATTTTGAAGACATGAAGTCGGTCGGCGGGGAGAGCATCTTCACCAACTTCCTGGAGGGTTCGCCCGACGGCCTGGCCTTCCGGACCCGGCTGGCCCACGCGGCCGGCCTCAAGGTTTACGCCTCTCCGGGGCGCATCGCCGGCCTCTTCGCCGCCGGGCCGAGGCCCAGCAGCATGTTTCCCGTCCGGCGGCCGGACACGCTGATGCGCGACATCAAGGGGCAACCGGTGCTGGCCACCTCGGGCCTGGTCTGCTGCGTCAACAACCCCGGCTTCCAGGAGTGGTTCTTTCCGCACATCGCGGAGATTCTTCAGAAAACGGGCGTGGACGGGGTCGTCTTCGACGAGCCGAAGGAGGCCCACATGGCCTGTTACTGCGAGTACTGCCGGGCCCTGGCCGGGGATGACGCGGCGGCCCTGGTGGCCCTGCATGAGAAGGCGCTGGCCGAGACGATGGGCCGGGTCGCCGGGGAGTTCAAGGCCTTCCGGCCCGGCGGCGCCGGGCTGGTGATGCTGATGCCGAACGCCACCGAAAACTTCATCAAGGAGGTCTGCCGGCAGCCGGCCATTGACTGCGTCGGCGTGGACGGACCACTCTGCCTGCAGAACTCCCGGCCGGTGACGCCGCCGCACCAGAAGACCTATATCCTGGAGAGCGCGCCGCCTTTCTTCAAGCTGATCCGGGCCGCCGGCAAGCAGACCTTCGCGCTGGCCGAGACCTTCGGCGTTTACGCCTGGGCCCTGGATGAGCTGCGCCGGAACATCGGGAAGTTCGCGGAACTCGGGGCCGACGTGGCCGCCTTCAACTACTACGGCCACGACAGCGACGATCCGGAGGCGGTAATGGAGGTGGTGCGCGAAGCGGCCCGCCTGGTGCGCGACCGCGGCACGGAATAAAACTTTTCGATTTTGAGGTACCGGCCTCGGGCCGGCCTCCAGGGAGGATGAATGCCGAAGAAAAAAAGGTTCTGGCAACTGGCGGGCCTGCTGATCCTTCTCTTGGCCGCCGCGGTCGGTCCGGCCTTTGCCCAGGCCGGGAACGTGCTCTGGCAGGAGGATTTCGAGGGTTACGCCGACAACTCAGCCCTGAACGGGCAGAACGGCTGGACGATGCTGAAGACGGCCGACACGCCGGCGGGAGTGGTGAAGGCGGCCGCCGGGACCGGCAACTCCAAGGGCCTGGCCCTTTCCAACAGCAAGGGTTTCCGTTCCGATTACATCGGCCTGACCCGTAACTTCGCCGAGCCACTGACCGGGACGCTTTGGATCCAGTGCCGCTTCCGGATGCCGGCGGCCGAAAACTGGACGGCCGGCTTCAACCTGAAGACCAACCTGGCCCAGGTCTCCGCCGGCCTGGTCCAGGAGAAGGATAAGCCGGCCCGGCTCCGTTTCGTCTTCCCTTACTACGAGGGGAACCGCATCTGGCGGGAGATTCCCTTCGAAGCGGGCCGCTGGTACACGGTCACCCTGAAACTGGACACCGCCGGCCGGACCTACAGCGGTTGGGTGGACGGGATCGAGCTGGGTGGCTACATCGAGATGGCCGGGAGTGAATTGAAGTCGGTCTACCTCGGAGCGGGCGGCCAGGAGGGCGCCCCGGCCGTCGTTGACGACCTGGTCGTCACCCGGAACCGGCCGGCCGGGATCAATGAAAAACCGGCCTACCCGGCCCGGGAGGCCGGACATCTCTTCCGTTTCGCGGCCATCGGCGATCCGCAGCCGGGCAAGTGGCGCATCAACAATTACCAGCACGACCTTTACAAGCTCGGCCGGGTGGCCGCCCAGGTGAACGAATCGGGGGCCGATTTTTCGATCGTCACCGGCGACCTGGTCCATGACGCCGTCTCCGATACGCCCTTCCTGGACGCCCTGGAAAAGCTCAAGGTTTTGAAGCGCCCCTGGTACCCGGTGCGGGGAGAGCAGGAGCTGGTCGATCTCTACCGGAAGCACATCCGGCCGGAGCTGAATTACTCCTTCGAACACCAGGGGTTTCGTTTCGTGATGCTGGACGCGGTCGGCGGCGAGACCCCCCTGGCGGCCGGCCAGCTGGATTGGGTGGAGAAGGAGTTCCAGGCGGCGGCGGCCAAGAAGCAGGAGATCATCCTCTGCAGCCATGTCTCACCCTGGGACGAGAACCGGCTGGCCACTGCCCCGGCGGACCGGCTGGCCCCGGAGAGCAAGGCGCGCCTGGTCGAACTCCTGAAGCGCTACCGGGTGCTGATGACGCTGGCCGGCCATTACCACCGCGGCCTCTGGCATTTCCAGGCCGACGGCGTCAATTACCTGGTCCTGCCGGTAACCTCGATGGCCCGGGTCAGCCCGGCCGCCTGGACCGTCTTCGACGTCTACCCGGACCGGGTGGTGGTGACGGTCAAGCCCCTTTTCTTCGCCGCCGAGGATGCCGAAACGAAGGAGTTTTACGATTTCCCCTACCAGACCTGGCGCAGTTACCAGGCGCTCCGGGCCGGCGCCGAACCAAAGAGTCATTATCCCTACCAGGTTGGCGGGCCGCTGGTGATCAAGCGCACCCGCTGACAGAGAGGAGAAGCATGAACGGTCTCGATTGGAAGGTTGGTCTGCCTTTTCTCTTCTTCCTGGCCGCCTCGTCCTTACCGGCCGCCGCGGATAACGGTCCGGTGCGCGATATCGGCGACCGGCTGGAATTATTCGTCGACGACTGGCTGATCGAGCGGCTGGCCGGCGCCGAGCTTCGCCTTAACGAGCCGGCGCTCCGCGAGGTGGCCTTTCGCTTCGACGCCCCGGGTGAGGGTTCCACCTGCCTGCCCTCGGTCATCCTGAAGGACGGGGATCGCTACCGGATGTACTACCGCGGCGAGCCGGTTAAGGGACTCGAGAATACCCGCTATGCCGAGAGCGCCGACGGCATCAGCTGGACCCGGGTCAAGGCCGGCCTCTACGAGGAGAACGGCAGTTGGGAGAATAATATCGTCTTTCGCGAGCCGGACACCCAGGAACTGGAGGTCTTCATCGACGGCAACCCGGCCGCGCCGGCCGGGGAGCGCTACAAGGCCTTCTGCCGGTGGAAGGGTAAGGATGCCGAGGGGCGGGCGGTCCGGGGCGTCAAGATCCTGGCCTCGGCCGACGGCCTCCGCTGGAACCCGCTCCAGTCCGACCCGGTCATCAGCCTGCTCCGGCCCAAGGCGGTCAGCATCCTCGATTCCGACAACCGGGCCTTCTGGGATGGAGCCCGGAACCGTTACGCCGGCTACCTGCGTGTCTTCCGGGACGGGGTGCGCAGTATCAAGTTTTTCGAGTCGAAGGACTTCCGGAGCTGGAGCGAGCCGGAGTGGCTCGATTTCGGTCCGGTCCCGGCCGAGCATCTCTATACCAATGTCATCGGTCCCTACTTCCGGGCGCCGCACCTCCTGCTCGGTTTCCCGAAGCGCTTCCTGCCCGACCGCAAGTTCCTGGACGAATACCGGTGGAAGGGCATCTGCGATACCTGCTTCATCTCCAGCCGGGACGGCCGGAAGTGGGACCGGCGTTTCATGGAGGCCTTCCTGCGGCCCGGGACCGACCCCGGCAACTGGGTCTACCATTCGCGGACGCTGGCGGCCGGCGGCCCGGTCGAGACGGCCCCCGGGGAGCTCTCCTTTTACATCCTGGAGCATTACGGCCTGCCGGATGTCCGGCTGCGCCGGGCCACCCTCCGGACCGACGGTTTCGTCTCGGTCCGGGCCGGTTTCGCGGGCGGGGAGCTGCTCACCCGTCCGCTGACCTTCAGCGGCCGGGAGCTGGTGCTCAACTACGCCACCTCGGCGGCCGGCCGGGTCCGGGTCGAAATACAGGACCAGGCTGGGAAGCCCCTGCCGGGTTTCGCCCTGGAGGATTGTCCGGAGATTTACGGGGACCAGCTGGAGCGGCCGGTCGCCTGGAAGGGCGGCGGCGACCTCTCGGCCCTGGCCGGCCGGCCGGTGCGCCTCCGCTTCCAGCTCCAGGACGCCGACCTCTATTCGATCCGTTTCCGCCGGTGACCGGCGCGGTTTTGAAGGACAAACACTTGAAGGAGAAGGCATGAAGAAGATCGGTTGCGTGAATATCGACACTTCCCACCCGCGTTCCTTTGCCGGTTACCTGCAGAAGAGCGGCCGGGCCGGCTACTACGCGATCTACAACGACGGTTTCCGGGGTGAGGACGAGGTGGCCGGTTTCATGAAGACCTACGGTGTCCAGAAACGTTGCGTCACGCTGGAGGAGTTGGCCGGGAACGTCGACGCCTGTTTCATCCACAGCTGCGACTGGGACCGGAACCTGGGGCTGGCCGAGGCGCTGCTGAAATTCGGCAAGCCGGTTTTCATCGACAAGCCGATCGCCGGGCGGCTGGCCGACTGCCGGCGGCTGGAGGAGCTGGCCGCCGGCGGCGCCGTAATCCTGGGCAGCTCCTCGGTCCGCTACGCGCCCGAGGTGGTCGAACTGGCCGGCCAGCCGGAGGCGGAACGGGGCCGCTTCCTGACCGTCTTCGGCAGCGTCGGGGTGGACGAGTTCAACTATGCCATCCACATTGTCGAGGCCATCGGCGGCCTGCTTGGTCCCGGTGCCGTCTCCTGCCGCTTCCTGGGCCGGGCCGAGTCGGACGGCAAGCGGAGCGAAACCTTCCTGGTCCGCTTTCAGAACGGGACGACCGCCGTCTACAACACCTGCCTGGGTGTCGGGCAACCCTTTGAAATGATGGCCGTGACCACCCGGACCACCCACCAGTTCCGGATCGATTCCAGCCGGATCTACGGCGCCCTGCTGGATCGGATCTGCGATTACCTGGAGACCGGTGTCAACCGGCTGGCGCCGGTGGCTGAACTGACCGAGTCGGTCAAGATCATGCTGGCCGGCCGCCTCTCCCGGGAACGGGGCGGCGCCGAGGTCGGCCTGGACGCGATCCCGGCGGATGATCCCGGGTACGATGGGACGGCCTTCGGCAAGGGTTACGCGGCCGCCTCGAAGAAGATCTACGCCTGATGAAGCCGCCGCTCCAGGCCGTCTGCGCCGAGTTCGGGCTGGGCGCGCCCGGTGGAGCGGTCCGGCTGGCCGGGACCCGGAACCTCAATTATCGGCTCCGGACCGAGCGGGGCGACTGGCTGCTGCGGCGCCGGTATGCCGGTTACAACCAGCCGGTCCGGCTGGCTTTCGACGGCGCGGCCGCCCGTTTCCTGGCCGGGGCCGGGTTGCCGGTGGCGCCGCCGCTCCCGGCCCGGAGCGGCGCGGATGCCTGGAGCCGGAGCGGAGCGCTCTGGCAGGTTTACCGGTTTCTGCCGGGGCGCCACCTGGTTGACGGCGACCCCGCCGACGCGGCGGCGCTCGGCCGGGCCCTGGCCGGCTGGCACCGGCTGGGGCGGAGTTTTCCAAAACATTTTGAGAAACTCGGGACCTGGGGTGAAACGGATCCGCTCGAATTGAAGGCGGTCCTGGATCGCCTTCAGACCGAAACTCCGGGAATCGAAAAGGCCCTGGAACCTTACCGGCGTTTGCTGGCCGCGGCCGTTCGGGAGATGGCCGCCGGCGGGCAGACCCTGACCCTGGTCCACGGGGACCTCCAGCCGGGAAATATCCTGGTCTCCGGTGGCGCGGTTTCGGGATTCCTGGACCTTGACTGGTGCGGCCGGCGGCCGCGCCTCTACGACCTGGCCTTTGTCTTTCTCTTCTGCTGCGCCGGCCATGACCGGCCGCTGGCCGGGGGCGACATCTGGATGCTCACCCAGCCGCCCCGCTGGCGGCGGCCGGCCTTCGAGAGTTTCGCGGCGGCCTATTTCCCGGCCGCCGGCCGGCTGACGGCGGCGGAGGCGGCCGAGCTTCCGGCCCGGGTCAGGCTGGCCTGGTGCCACACGCGCCTGCACGGCGCCCTGAAGGTGGCCCGGGGCCGCCGCCGGGATTTCCTCGGCCGGGAGGGCTGGAGCGATCCGCCCGGCGACATTTACAATCTTTTTGCCAGAGGGAGCGACTGAGATGAAAAGAGTCCCGTTTCCGGTTCCCAACAACCACGCCGATTACGAGCTCGATTCCTGTCCGGACCGGATCGGCGTAAGGTTTGACCGGCCGCCGGCCGCCGGCCGTTACGTGACCTTCAAGGTGACGGTCATCCTGGCCGAACCGCTGGAGGCGGGCCAGGGACTGGCGGTTTTCTCCCCCTTCGGTTTTACTCCGCCCCAGCTCCGGACGCCGACGGCGGCCGGTTTCGTGACCGTCAGCGGACCGGCCGGGGTGGAGCTGAAATTGACCCATTACCTGGTTGGCAAGGTCAAGCGGGAGCGGGGCATGATCGCCTGGCCGGTCAACTCCGGGTTGAAGCGCGGCGCCCGGCTGGTCTTTACCTTCGGCGACCGGAGCCGGGGCGGGCCGGGCAGCCGGGTCAGCCTGGTGGCCCACCAGGGTCTGCTGGTGGCCGCCTACCGGCTGCGCACCCCGGACGAGGCGGCGCCGCCCCTGCTGGCAAAGAGCCCTCGGATCGGGGTTCGGCCGGACCGCGGCGCGCTGGTGCGCGGTTTCGTCACCCCGGTGCTGGCCGCGGGCGAGGAAGGCCGCCTGCAGCTGGTGGCCGAGGACCGCTTCGGGAACCGGGTGGCCGATTTCCGGGGCGAGGTTCGATTGCGGGGCGTCGAGAACCTGGCCGGCCTGCCGGAGAAGGTCGCCTTCAAAGCCGCCGACCGGGGCCGCCGGGAACTCTCCTTCCGCCCCCGCCGCCCCGGCTGCTTCACGCCGGTGATCGTTTCGGCCCGGGCCGACCACCTGGCCGGTCCGGTCGAGGTGACGGAGCGGCCGCCCGAGTATCGGCTTTACTTCGGAGAACTGCACGCCCATACCGAGTTAAGCCAGGATGGTGCCGGTTCCCTGGACGAATTTTATACCTTTGCCCGGGATGCGGCCGGCCTCGACTTCGCCGCCGCCACCGACCACCAGCTGCCGGTGGCCGGCATGCCCGGCTACGCCAGCCACGCCAGCGGGCTGCCCAACACCAGCCACGCGCGCTACCCGGACCGCTGGCGGGCCACGGCGGAGGCCGCCCGGCGCTACCATCGGCCCGGCCGTTTCGTCACCTTCCTCGGGTTCGAGTTCAACACCTCCGGCAACGCCGGCCACCGCAACCTCTACTTCAAGGGCGATGAGGCCGAGATCATCGAGGCGCCCTCCTGGCCGCTGCCGGAACGCTTTCTCCAGTCTTGGGCCGGCCGGCGCCGGGATATCATGGTGGTCCCCCACCACCCGGCCATCTGCTTCAGCGCCGGGGTCTATACCAGCTACCGGGGCCTGGAGATCGGCGTGGTGGACGAGCGGATCCAGCCGCTGGTCGAGATCTACTCGAAGCACGGCACCAGTGAGTACTTCAACAATCCGCGGCCGCTCCGGGGCCAGGCGGTCGGCCATTTCGTCCAGGACATGCTCGAGGCCGGCGCCCACTTCGGCCTGGTCGGCGGCAGCGACGGCCACCAGGCCAACCCGGGCTCCAGCCTCGAGGAGCCGGGCTGGTTCCGGACGCTCCAGTACCGGAGCGGACTGGCCGCGGTCTGGGCCCGGGAACTGACCCGGGAGGCGCTCTGGGAGGCCTTCTTTGCCCGCCGGGTCTATGCCACCACCTATCCGCGGGTCATCCTACGCTTCCAGATCAACGACCTCTTCATGGGCGCGGCCGGAACGGCTGATTACCCGCGCCGGATCAGGATCTTCGTCGCTTCACCGGTCCTGGTCAATTACCTGGAGGTTATCAAGAACGGCCGGGTGATCTTCATGACCCCGGAGCAGGGGCAGAACCACCCGATACCGCCGGAGGTGGAGGGTGAACTGGAGTTCCTGGACGAAACCCCCTCGGACCGGGCCGAGGATTACTACTACCTCCGGTTGACGCTGCACGGCAGCGAGCGGGTCTGGTCCAGTCCGGTCTGGGTGGCCAATAAATAAGAAAACGGGGCAACGCCCGCGCCATTCCGGCCATCTAATCTTTTGCAAAGGGTTCAGCGGCTGAAGAGAAGGTCCACTTTCTTTACCGGGAGGAGCATGAAAAGGTTAGTCGCGTGTCTTTTTTCCCTTCTTCTTGTCTTGGTTTCCACGGCCTTCGGCCAGACGGGGGCGCCGGTCCGGAACCTTCTCTGGGACGGCGGCTTCGAGCTCGGCTATGCCAACAATTTCTGGGGCACGATTTATGGCAACCAGGGACCGGTCAAGCGCTCGATGTGGTCCAACGGGGTGCTGACGCTGAACCAGACGGTGGCCAGCCGGGTCTACATCCTGGAGGATGGGACTTACAGCCTCTGCGCCTGGGTGAAGCGGGCACCCGGATTCGAGGGAGAGGAGAGTAAGGTCTCCCTGCTGCTGACCAACTTTAATTACTACCGGGAGACGCAGAAGAACGAATACGGCCGGTCCTTCGCGGTGCCGGCCGGCGCGGGCTGGCAACGGGTGGGCTGGAGCTTCGAGGTCCAGGGGCCGGTCCGCAACGATTTTCACGTCAGAATTTCAACCGGGAGCCCGGCCGGGTCGGTGCTGGTGGACGGGATGAGCCTGACCCGTGGTCCGGTGCTGCCGGAGCAGCCGCCGGCGGCGGCCGCGTCGGTGGAGGCGGGCTTCTGGATTCCGGAGGCGAGCGGGATTTATCTTGACGGCGAGGAGCGGTTGGCCGAGCTGATGATCAGGAACAACGGGGCGGCGCGGCCGGCCCGGGTGCGCTGGGAGATTTACGATCACCAGGAGGAGCTGGTGAAGCGGGGCGAGGTGAACGAGACGCTGCCGGCGCTGACGACGGTGCGGCGGAAGCTGCCGCTGGCAGATCTGCCCTGGGGGGGCTACCGGCTGGCCTGCTCGGTGGAGGGGGAGCCGGTGCTGGGCGACGGGCTGCTGGCCCTGCTGCCGCGCATCGACCAGGATGCCTTCCCCTGGTTCGGCGCCGACGCCACCCTGACCCAGAAGGATTTCATGCCCCGCTACATGCAGCGGCTGGGCATGAAGGTGGCCGCGACCTGTAGCTGCGCCGGCGGGATCTCCCGCTGGACCATCGTCAACCCGGCCGAGGGGCAGTACAACTGGCAGGATGAAGTTGTCGACGCCGCCGTCAAGGCGGGGCTGGCGCCGGTGGCCTACCTCGGTCTCAAGTATCCGCCAGGCTGGGTGGCGGCCAGATACATGAAGGACGGCAAGGTGGCCGACGAGGCCGGTTTCATCAAGGCCTACGCCGATTATGTCTACGCCTTCGTCAAGCACTTCGCCGGCCGGATCCGGGTCTTCCAGCTGGAGGACGAGATCGGCAGCGCTTACGGCGGCGCGGCCAAGGATTCGCTGCTGATGCGCATCCACGCGGCCGCCTACCAGGCGGGCCAGCGGGCGGCCCGCGAGGCCGGCCAGGTGGTCTCGATCGGTATCGACTCCACCCATCCCGACTGGTGGGACAAATTCCTCGACCTGGTCGACCGCGATCAGCTGGATTACGTGAGCCAGAATACCAACCTGCGGCCGGCCTGGAAGGCCCAGCTTTTAAACACGCTGCGCCGGAAGGGTGTCTACCCGGAGTACCTTTACAGCATGGGGGTGGGTCAGAAGAGCGTTCTGCGGCCGACCTCGCTGATCAACGTGCGGGGCGGGGACGGCAATCCGCCCGGTGTCTTCGCCTGGCAGCTGATGATGAATGCCTGGCTTTCGCGCCCCTACGGCACCGAAGATCCCAAGGACGGCCCGATCGTGCGCATGAATTACTACGACTTCCGGACCCTGGGCCAGTCGGTTTACCTGCCCTCGGCGGGCAAGACCGGGATCGAGTATGACAACTCGCCGACGCTGGGGATCCAGATGATGGCGATGCAGAAGTACTGGCTGAGCGGCCTGCGGCCG
>JAKJFK010000044.1 GCA_022704925.1 candidate division TA06 bacterium
CAGTCCGGCCGGGTTGCGCAACCACGGCCGCCTCTGGGTGGAAAAGGTGGCCGCTTACCTGGATTCGCTTGCCGACGACGGGCCGGCTTCAACCGTTTGAATGGGCGGGGCAGGGGGGCCGTTCCGG
The DNA here is from genome assembly GCA_022704925.1 of candidate division TA06 bacterium. Taxonomy (GTDB): domain Bacteria; phylum Ratteibacteria; class UBA8468; order MWAK01; family MWAK01; genus MWAK01. Next base: position 128 of record JAKJFK010000044.1, read on the forward strand.
CCCCCTCCGGCCGGTTTCAAAAAGGCCTTAATCCGGCAGTGACTCGAGCAGTCCGTTGAGAAACCGCAGCCCCTTTTCCATGGCCGCTTCGGGCGGGTAGAGGTTTCCCTCGTATTCCAGGTTCAGGTATCCCCGGTACCCGGCCTGGTGCATCGCCTCCAGCACGCTCCGATGATCGACGATGCCCTCGCCCACCAGGGCCGGCTGGTAGAATTTTCCGTCCAGGCCGGCCCGTCCCGGCGCGCCCTCGGTCCGTACCCAGTCCTTGAAGTGGGCGTGGATGACCCGGTCCTTTGATTTCAGGAATCCGGCCACCGGATCCTCACCGCCGGTCAAGACGTTGCCGCTGTCAAAGGTGACCCCCAGTTCCGGGATCTCCCGCAGCGCCTGGTTGACATCCGCCGAGACCACGAAGGGACTGCGCGGATCCGGGAAGTGTTCGACGCTCAGGCGCACCCCGGCCTCGGCCGCGAAACGGACCCCCTCCTTCAGCCCTTCGATGACGTGGCGCCGGCTTTCGTCGCGTGAAAACTCCGGTTTGCTCCGGATGGGCAGCATCACCTTGTCGGTCCCCAGTTGGACGGCCGTTTCGACGCCCCGCTTCAATTCCTCCAGGCCGGGCCGCCGGAGTTCGGCTTCCGGGAAGTTGAGATCGACGAAGAAGGTGTAGCAGACGGTCTTCAGACCGTGGTCATCCATGATGCGCCGGACCTCGCCGGCTTCGCGGCCGTAAAGCGTAACCCAGTCCACCCCGTCCAGGCCGAGTTCCCGGGTGAATCGGCAGAGGCGCTCGATATCCGGGTTCTTTCCCCATTCGCCCCGGGCCAGCGTGTAGGACATCATCGAGATTTTCATTTTTTCGGCTCCGGTTCCAGGTTCAACTCGCCGGCGTTCTCCAGGACCTTCCTGATGGCCGCGGCCACTTTTCGGGCCACCCCGGTTCCGTTCGGGGCGCGCAGGGGTGTGGTCAGGCCGAAGTGGGTCTCGCAATGCTTCTGGGCGGCCGGGTAGGCTTCCGGGTTGTAAATGACGTTCCGGGCGTTGGGACAGATCCAGGGGCAGCCCTGCCCGTAACCGTTTCGGGACTGAAAGACGGTCATCCGGGGCAGGATGTAGCTCTGCCAGATGCCGGTTGGGACACCCTCGGCCCGTACGGCCTTCAGTACCGCGTCCCGGAAACGGAAGGTCGGGCTCGGGCAGCCGAAGGCCTCCGGGTCGATCCGCAACGTGAAATTGTACCAGTTAGGCTGGTGCCCTTCCGGAACGAAGGGCAGGATCAGTCCCGGCTGCCCCTTCAGTTCCTCCAGGAGTACCGCGGCGTTCTCCGCCTGGACGGCCAGGTAGCGATCCAGCTTGGTCAGCTGGGCCCGTCCGAAGGCGGCCGTCAGGTCGTTGTTGCGGTACATCCAGCCCAGGGCGTAGGCGTGGTAATCGCGGCTTTCGACCGGGCTCCGGGTTTCGCCGAAGGACCAGAGGGTGCGCGCCTTCTCCCACATCTCCCGGTTGTCGGTGACGAACATGCCGCCTTCGCCGGAGCAGAGGCACTTGTTCTGATTGAAGCTGAAGGTGGCGCAGTCGCCCCAGTGTCCGGATTTCTTCTCCTGGAAACGGGCGCCGTGGCCCTGGCAGGCGTCCTCGATCACCTTCAGTCCGTACTTCCTGGCCAGCCGCGTTATTTTTTCCATGTCGGCCATCAGACCGTGCAGGTGGACCACGATGATCGCTTTCGTCTTTTCGGTGATGGCCGCTTCGATTTTGTCGGGATCCAGGTTCATGGTCGCATAATCAATGTCCACGAAGACCGGGATGGCGTTGTGGTGCAGTATGCAGGTGGCGCTGGAGGACCAGGAGTAGGCCGGTACGATCACCTCGTCGCCGGAGCCGCAATCGCAGCTGTAGACCGCCATGTGCAGGGCGGCGGTACCGCTGTTGGTGGTGATGGCGTACTGGTTGCCGTTCCAGGCGGCGAATTCCTTTTCAAAGGCGGTGCAGTTGGGGCCGAAGGTGTGATTTTCACCCCGCAGCGAGGCCAGCACGTACTCCTCGTCCACCGGATCGATGGGCGGCCAGTTCTTGATGAATCCTTCCGGGATGCTTCGTTCCCCGCCGTTGATGGCCAGGACGGGTCTTTTCTTCTCGTTCACCCTGCCTCCTTCTGGTCGGTTCCGTTTTAAAAGATTTAGTTTACAACTTTGCGGTTTAATTGTCAACGCTCTTCCGGCGGATTTTTGCCTTTGGAGGATATTTTGAGATAAGATAAAAATCCCCGGGGGGATTGATACCGAACGAGAGGATCGAGACGACATGAAAAGATCAGGGCTGATAATCCTTTCCGGTTTTTTCTGGCTGACGCTCGGCTTGACCGGTCGGCTCGCCGCCTCCGAAATCCGGATACGCCCGGAGCGGCCGGTCGGCGGCCAGGGGATATTGGTCGAGCTGGCCGCTTCGGACAGCGAGATTGTCCGGGTACGCCACCAGGAGCGGTTATATCATGCCTACCGGGCTTCCTCCGGCGGCCGTGAAATTTTTCTGCCGCTGAGGGTTGGCGCCGCCGGGAGTCTCCCGGTCCTGGTAGAGAGAATTTCGGCCGACAGCGCCGTGGAGAAGACCGACCTGGCTCTTGAAGTGTCGGCCCGGCCGGCTGAATCGGTGAAAATAAGCGCCGGCGGGGTCCGGATGCGCCGCCGCCAGCCCTCCCGGGCCGAGGAGCGCGACCTGGTCCTCGATTCCCTGCGCCGGTGTTCGGAGACGCGCCGATGGAAAGAAGTTTTCATCCGGCCGCTCCAGGGAAAACCGGGGACCGGTTTCGGCGTGACAAGGTGGCGGGGCGATTACCAGGCCCGCCATTGGGGCGTGGATTTTATCGCCCAGAAGGGAACCCCGGTTGCCGCGGTCAACTCCGGGCTGGTGGTTCTGGCTGAACACGGTTACAACATTTACGGGAACCTGGTCGTGGTCGACCACGGGCAGGGGGTGGTCAGCGCCTATTTCCACCTGGATCGGATTCTGAAGAAGCAAGGTGATGTGGTGGAACGGGGCGAGACAATAGGCACGGTCGGCAGCACCGGCTGGTCGAGCGGCCCCCATCTCCACCTGGCTCTCTATCTCCAGGGCGCCCCGGTTGACCCGCTCTGGTTCATCGATTTTACCCGGACTCTTTCCGGTGCCGCCCCCGGCGGCGCCAAATCGCCGTGAGGCCGTCTCCTCTTGCGGCCGGTCTGTTTCGAAGGGGCGCTTCAGGATGAGCGCGGAAAACGCATTGTCCAACATCCACCTGGAGGCGGCCGGACGCTGGGGTCATACCGAGTACAGCCTGGGTTATCACCGGGAATACCTGGCCCGGTTGACCGGCCTGGCTTCGGACGACCCCGGTTTTCATCGGGCGGCCTGGGATCGCCTTGCCCTTGATTTTCTCTGGCTGACCAACGACGGCCTGGTCGATTGGAAAAAGACCGGCCGGACCACCGATTTGGGCCACGCCGTCTATGCCGTTGACGGCAGCGACCGCCGGCCGCCCTCTGTTTCACCCTTCCATGGCGAGGCGGAGGTCTGGGCCTTCGACGCCGGCGCCGAATACGGCCTGCCCGATTTCGATGCCCAGATCAGGGCTTACGAGCGGCTTCTTGAAGATTCGCGCCGGGCTTTTCCCAACCAGCTTATCCCGGGCGGCTATTATAAAACCATTATTTCCGGGGCCATCGAGGCCTTCGGCTGGGAGCCGCTGCTCCTGGCCGCCGCCGAACCGGATCGGATGGAAAAGGTACTTGACACCTTCTTCCGGCGGACCCGTTTCTTCATGGAGGCCTGGGCCCGGACCAGCGCCCGGGTCATCATCCAGCACGACGATTTCACCTGGACCGCCGGTCCCTTTCTCTCCCCCGGCTTCTGCCGCCGGGTTCTGATTCCGCGTTACGCCGAACTCTGGAAACCCCTTCACGCCGCCGGCCAGAAGGTGCTCTTCTGTTCCGACGGCCGTTACCAGGAGTTCATTCCCGACCTAGCCGCCGCCGGCGCCGATGGTTTCATCTTCGAACCGGTCAACGATTTCGCCTGGCTGGCCGCAAATTTCGGGGAAGGTTATTGTCTGGTGGGCAGCGACGTGGATTGCCGGGACCTGGCGGCCGGCCATTGGGAGAAGGCCGAGGCCGGGTTGAGGCGTACCTTCCGGGCACTTGAAAGGTGCCGCGGAGCCATCCTGGCGGTCGGCAACCACCTGCCGCCCGGCCTTCCGGAGGCGATGCTCAACCGTTATTTCGATTTCCTGCTTCCGCGGCTGGCGCGTTGAGCCGGCCCGGTATCAGACCGGTTTTTCCATTCGCCTGGAGACGGCCCCGGCCAGCCGGTCCGCCATCTCCGCCATGCCGTCGGGCGAAGGATGGACCAGGTCGGTGGTCAGGCCGCCGAAATCCGTCAGCAGCCGCCGCCCGTCCAGATGGACCACCCGTTTTGAATTCACTCTGCGCACCGTCCGCCGCACCGCCTGCCGGAAGAGTTCCGGCTTGGCCAGGGCGGGGTCAAAATCGTCGCGGAAGCTGAAGACGTCGATGCAGAAGAGCCATTTTTCCGGGTGGGCGGCGGCGATCCGGGCGATGAAATAATCGACCCGGGCCTCGAAATCCGCCGCCTCCATCTCCCGGATCACGTTGATGCCCATCTCCAGGATGGCGAAGTCCCAGTCGGTTCGTCCGGCGATATAATCGGCCAGCTGGGGCTCCATCCAGGCGCCGCCGCCGAAGCCGAGGTTGATCAGGTCCACGCCCAGCCGCCGGGCGGTCAGCATGGCATAACTGCCGCTCGGCCTTATTCCGTGGTAGCCGTGGGTGATGGAGGAGCCGTACATCAGGCAGCGCCGGGCCGGGGTCTGCTCCGGCCGCGGCGGGGCAAGGTCGCCTTCCAGCTCCAGCAGCCGCGTCCAACCCAGGTGAGGAAGAATGATCCGGACCAGGTCCGGGTCGTAGGAGAGGTCGGCCCGTCCGGCGAGGTCTTTCAACTGGGGCGCCAGGGCCTCGCGGCCCACGCTTATTTCGCACGGACGGCCCGGCGTTAGCGGGTGCCAGGTTGACAGGAAGGGGCCGCGGTAGACCTCAACCAGAGACTTCTCGCTGCCGTGTTCGATGACCACCCGCGCCTGTTCGCCCTTGAGATTGAACCGGATTTCACAGCCGGCCGAGCGCGGGGCCGATTTCACCGCGTGCGGGTTGAGGCTTCTGCGCAAGGCGTCGGGCAGCCGGCTTAATACCCGGTCGCCGGCCGCCTCGAGGTCAATCATTTCGGCCACGTTGTACAGTTCGGCCTTCCGATGCAGCATCGGTCCTCCCCCTCTTTTTTAAGTTGCCGGGCGATTTATTTATTTGTTACTTCGACCACCAGCCCGGGCAGCCGGTCCTCGTAAACCACCTTGAGGAACGGCCGGCTGTAGAAGTAGTCGCTCATCGGATAATTCCCGGTCGTCCGCTGGTCCGGCCGGCCGTTGAAGGCTTCGTCCACGTACCGGTACCGGAGTTTCACCTGGTAGCGGCCGGCCTGCCCGGGAGTCCAGCCCGTTTCGGTCTCACGGAGGACGAAGGTGCCGGCCGGCATCTGGACCTGGCTCTTCTGCCGTTCGTCGGCGCCGCTCTCTTTCTCCTGCCCGCTTACCGGTTCCATTTTCAACGGTACAATTTCCCGGTGGCCGCTCGCCTCGTGGACGAAGACGAATTCCATCCGGTCCAGGAAGACCGCCTCCGGGTTCCAGACGCCCAGGGCGTGGATTCTCAATTTGACCGGCTGGGCGGTGCCGACCCGGCCCCGGCCGGCGGTCACCACGTCGGCATCCAGGCGCCGGAAGCCGGTCTTGGTGAATTGGCGCAGCTGGCAGAGCTTTTCACCCGGCGCCAGTTCCGAGAGTTTCCATTCCTTCTCCGGGATACCGCCGCGCACCGTCACGCGGGGCAGCCGGTCATTTTCGAAGGTCCGGTTGAAGCCGCGATTCCGTTCCAGCAGATCCCGGGCGATCCGTTCGTTCGGGCAGAGGCAGATGATGCCGTAGATCGAGAGGCGCGGTATGGTGACGGTCTTCCCGACGGCCTTGAGTGTCTGGCTCGATCCGTAGGGCGAAATGTAAACGATCCGCGTTAAATTCAGATCGTCCGGGAAGCGGACCCGGACGTTTTCGACCGGCTGGCCGGTGAAGTTGACCAGGTGGGCGGTCACCAGGTTTTGCTTCGGCTGGGTCAGGATGTTGAGCAGGAGGTTGGCCCCGGCGGGACTGGTGATCCGGAAGGCGTCCGCTTTAAGCGCGGCCAGGGTGCCGTCCATGGCCGCCTGGTCGATCAGCTGGCTTCCAAAGACGCGGACCTGTCCTTTGCCCAGCGCCTTCTCGCCGTCGGTCCAGGCCGCCAGGCCGGCCAGGCCCTCGGCCAGCGGCCGGCCGTTCCGGTCGCGGTTGTCACCCAGGAGCAGCAGGCGGCCGCCCCTCTCGGCGTAGGCGCGCAAGGCGGCAGCCTCCGCGTCGGTGAACCTGAAGCCCGGCAGAATCACCAGGTCGAAGGTGTCCAGGACTTCCGGTCCCAGGTGCTTTTCGGTGATGATTTCCAGCGGCACGCCGCTCCGCCCGACCTGGTCGGTCACCCGGCAGAGGTTGGCGATCTCGCTGTGATGCAGGCCGTCTTCCAGGTGGTAGAGGCAGGCCACCCGGCCGCCGGGCCGAGCATTCTGGTACAGGTCGAAGTTGGCCTTCTGAAAGGCGGTCAGGTGCTCCGGCTGGTTTCCGACCACGCCCAGGCAGGCGAGGGCCTCGGCGCAGACCAGGTCGTTGTTGCCGCCGTTCCAGAGGGCGGCCGGTTTGCCGTTGGAGGCGGCCAGGGCCAGTTTGAAACCGGGCGCGTGCTTGTCGGAATAGACCACCGTGGTTTCGTTCGGCCCGAGCAGGTCGTAGGTGCCCCAGGAGAAGGCGTAGTAGTCCCAGGAGGCCGAAGACCAGCAGAGCTTGCTGTTGCCGCCCACGAAGAGGTGCTTCTTGCCCAGCTTGGGCGCGATTTCGTTCTGGATGTACTGGTACTGCCAGGCATAGTAGCCGGCGTAGGCCTCGGCCCAGAAGCGGTTCCACCACTCCAGCACCTCCTCGTCTCCGTCCCGCATCCAGAAATAGAGCGGATCCACGTACCAGGCCTGGTAACGCTGGTAGAAGAGATTCTCCTTCGCCTCCGGGGTCGGGTACCGTTTCTGAAGGGCCGGCTGCTGGTTGAACTCGGCTTCAAACCTTTGGCGGAAGCGTTTTTCGAAGAGGCGCTTGACTTCGTTCGCCACGAAACCCTGGGTGTAGGCGTCGTAACTCTCGACGATGTTGCCCGGGTTGTCCCACCAGACGCCGGAGGCGTGGCCGGCGGCGGCCAGTCCGATCGGCCGGTCGAAGACCTGTTCGCCCAGCAGGCATTCGCGCAGGAAGGCGTCGCGCATCTGGATGGCCGCCGGGTGTATGTAGTTGATGTCGCGCCGCATCACCCAGTTGCTGCCGTAGTATTCCCACATCGGCTGTCCGTCGCGCATGAACTTGGCGGCGCTGAGACTGGCCGGGAACTTCCGGAACCAGTCGTTGTTGGGCACCGTGCTGTGGTAAACGGCCCAGCCGCCGGGCCGGAGGGTCTCCATCAATTCGTTGTGGCGGTCACCCCAGAACATCTGCCCGTCCAGCCGCAGCACCAGGGGCAGGCCGATCTCCTCGTAGGTCTTGACCTGCTCCGCGCTGAGCGCCCGGATCGGCCCGACGTGGAGCAGGCCGGCGCCGTTCTCCTTGATCCGTTTCGCCGCTTCGATGCTGGTCTGTTCGGCGCCATAGACGATCCGGCCGCGCTGGCACCATTCCGGCAGGTCGGTGAAGTCCTCCCAGAGCTGACGGTGCACCCCGGCCGCCGGCGGTTTGACAAACGGATACTCCTGCCAGGCGCGGATCCGGGCCGTCGTTGGCGCGGTCTGCGCCTCGGCCGTCTTCCCCATCACCCCGCTTCCGGTCAGCAGTATCCCGGCCACCAGAGCCGGCAGCACCTTCCGGGTCCGGTTCTTCTTCGAGGCCAGCTTTTTTTTCATGCCTGTCTCCCTGTCGGTTCAACCGCGTTTCCCGGTTCGGACGGACGTTGCGGTACCGATGCCGGTCTTTCCATACCCGTTGCCGCAATAGTAGATCCTTAGCAGATTCCCCTCTTCGATCACCGCCGGGTACTCAACCATCTGATTCTCCCAGCTGTCGGCCGGCCCCGGCGCCAGGGACAGGTTTTCGTCCCCCCGTCCCCGGTGCCAGGCGTAGCCATCGAAACTGGCGGCTTCGGAGATGGAATAAAATCCCCAGCGGCTTCCGATGCCGCAGTAAAGCATCCGGTAAAGATTTTCTTCGCGCCAGACGACCGGTCCGGCCACCGCGATGTCCTCGTTGGCAACCTCCGGCCGCGGACTCATGATCAGCCGGTGGTCGGTCCAGCGGAGTCCGTCCCGACTGTGGGCCACCGCGCAGTGTTTTTCCTGGTCAAGGCGCACGTCCGGATTTTTGGTTCCGACCGTCAGGGTGTAGTAAAGCCGATAAGCCGGCGCGCCGTCCGGGCCGCGTTCCTCGGTGATCGTTCCGCCGCCGGCCACGCCCCGGTTCTTCGGGAACTCCCGGACTCGGTCGCCGGTGATCACCGGGTCGGTTGAGAGTCGGCGGAAACCGAGCCCGTCCTGGCTTACGGCCAGCCCGATTCCGCAGAAAGACTGGAGTCCCAGGCCGCCGCCGTCGTTACCGGTGTAATACAGGTGCCAGCGGTCGCCGAAACGGCGTACCAGGGGAGTGACGCACCACTTGCCGTCGAAATCACCCTTCCGGCCAAGGTCCAGCACCACGCCCCGCCGGTTGAACTCGGTTGGACGGTCAACCGGGGCGGTTGCCAGACAGATGCGCTGGCGGCCACCGGCGTCACCGCCGGAATAGTATACCCGGTATTGATCCTCCACCCGGATTACGAAAGGATTCATACAGCTTCGGCAGTCGTAAAGGCTTTCCGGATCCGGTTTCAGAATCGGGTTGGCGGGATTTCTCAGCCAGGTCCAGCGGGCCAGCGGCGGCTGTTTTGCTAACATCTTTTTTCCTTTCGGGAGACAAGGTCTGCGAGCCATTCGACGGCCTCCGGGAGCAGGAGCGGCGCATCGTGGCCGCCTTCGATTTCGCGGTAGACAAACCCGGCGTCGCCGCCGCGTTTTTCGGCCAGGCGGCGTGACTGTTCCACCGGTATCACCGCATCTTCCCGGCCGTGGGCGATGAAAGTCGGCATGACCAGCTTTTCATGGTGTTCCAGCGCCGAGTGGCGGCGGTAGGCCGCCGGCCGGCCGTCGGGACTTCCACCGTACGCCTTTTCAATGGCGTCGGCGATCTCCCTGAGAATGGCGCGGTTTCCCCGGCGGCACCAGGCATGATAGGAGGTCAGGTCGGCCGCCGGGGCCAGGGCGACGAGGGCGGCCGCGTCGCCCGGCCGCCGGATGGCGTAGATCAGGTTGCCGGTGCCTCCCATCGATCCGCTGAAGAAGAAGAAACGGCCGGCCCCGAACTCCGAGCGCAGCCGTTCGAGCAGGTCGGCCAGATCGTCGGCCGCCGCCGGTCCCATCCAGTTGTTTCCGCGCAGGTTGGGCGTCAGGATGCCCAGGCCCAGCTTGCGGAAGGCCGGCAACCAGTGCTCGCGCAGGTCCGGTCTGACATAGAGCTGGCTGCCCCCGGAGCCGTGTCCGTGCAGGCAGACCAGCCAGTCGTTTCCCCGGGGCGGCGTCCAGGCCAGGGCCCAGTCGGGTTGGCCGTCAAAGCGGCTCCGGTAATCGAGTCGCACGACGCCGGGCGGCAGGCCGGTCACCGGAATGGGATTTGTTTGCCCGCGGAGTTTGTTCTTTCTGCGCAACTGTTTTACTTTCGCCGACCCGGCCGGTGGCGGTTCTTATTTCATCAGCAGGTTGGGTAAAAAGGTCGCCAGGGCGGGGAAGAGAAAGAGCAGCAGGGCGCAGAAGACCAGGCTGATCAGGAATGGATAGATTCCCCGGTAAATCACGTTGAAGGGGACCTTGGTGATGTTGCGGACTACGAAGACGTTGATGGCCACCGGCGGGATCACCACCCCGATCATGACCGTGATCCCGATGATCATCCCGAACCAGATCGGGTCGAAGCCCAGCTTGACGATGACCGGGTAGAATATCGGCGTGGCCAGCACCATGAAGGCCAGGTCGTCGATGAAGGAGCCCCCCACCAGGTAGATCAGGGCGATGATGACCATCACCGTGTACCGGTGCAGCGGCAGGCCGGCCACCCAGTCGGCGGCCACGAACGGAATCCGGGTCACCG
>JAKJFK010000245.1 GCA_022704925.1 candidate division TA06 bacterium
CCAGCTCGGGCAGCTCCGATTCCCAGCGGCCGTGCGGAACGGTGCCGATGCTCCGGGCCAGGGTGCGTTCCTCGTTGGAGACGGCGACCCCGATCAGCTTGCTGCCGTAATCAATTCCCAGTATTCTCATTTCTGATCGCCCCGGCCACGGCCAGGGCCCGCTTGACCGGCTGAACATCATGCACCCGAAAGATGGAGGCGCCGGCCTGAAAGGCGGCCAGCACCGCCGCCAGGGTCCCCTCGACCCGTTCCTCCATCGGCAGGCCGGTCAGGGCGCCGATGAAGCCCTTGCGCGAGGGGCCGACCAGAACCGGCCGGCCCAGGCCGGTGAATTCGCCGATCCGCCGGAGCAGGAGCAGGTTGTGCTCCAGGCTCTTGCCGAAACCGATGCCGGGGTCGACGACCAGCTGCTCCGGGCCGACGCCGGCGACCGCGGCCGCCTCGAGCCGCTCGGCCATGAAGGCGTATATCTCGGCCGGAGCGTCCCGGTAGGACGGGTTGACCTGCATGGTCTCCGGTCGCCCCTGCATGTGCATCAGGACCAGGCCGGCGCCGCTCCGGGCGGCCAGCTTGAACATGCCGGGCGCGGCCCCGGCGGTAACGTCGTTGATGACGATCGCGCCGGCGTCGAGGGCGGCCCGGGCGACCTCGGGCTTGGAGGTGTCGACCGAAACCGGAAGTCCCAGGCGCGGGACGACCAGTTTCAGGACCGGAGCCAGACGCCGCCATTCGTCATCGGCACTGATCGGCTTGCTGCCCGGCCGGGTGGATTCGGCGCCGACGTCAATGAGGTCGGCCCCTTCCGCCTCGAGGCGGAGGGCCTGCTCAAGAGCGGCCGCCGGGTCCTGGTAGCGGCCGCCGTCGGAGAAGGAGTCGGGCGTGACGTTCAGGATGCCCATGATCAGCGGCCGGTCGAGGTAGAGACGGCGGCCGGCCAGCTGCCAGGAAAGGGGCGCCACCGATTCCAGGAAGGAGCGGAGGCGGCCGGCCAGTTCCTTGAGGCCGAAGGGCTGGCGGGCCAGCTTGACGGTCAGCGTTTCGAGGTCGGCGCGACGGCCGATGATGACGGCCGGTCCGGAACCGCCGCCCAGCCGGTAGGCGCGGCGGCTGACGGCCGCCTCGGCGCCGAGTGAAAGGAGCTCCTGCTTGAGAATGAGGGCGGCCCGGTAGTCGAGGTCGTCCACCTCCAGCACCAGGAGGTCGGCCTTGGGGGTCATGATGCGGATCCCGGCCGGGTCAACCCCGACCCGTTTCAGTTCCCGGGCCAGGCCGGCGCCCCGGGGGATCAAAGGTCTGAGTCGCATGGAGTGTCGGATTTCATGGCCGCTCGAGGCCGTCTCTTCACGAACCGGACGGCCGCTCCCGGCGTACGATCCGGGGACCGGCCGGGGTATCCTCGACGACGATGCCCAGGCGGAGCAGTTCGTCCCGGAGCTGGTCGGCCCGGGCAAAGTCCCGGCGGCCGCGGGCCGCCTGCCGCTCGGCCACCAGGGCCGATTCGGCCGCGGTGAGTTCCGGGCCCGAATCGGCCGGCAGCAGGGCCAGCACCTGGTCGAAATCCTTAAGGCCGCGCCGGACCGCGGCCCGCTCGTCGGCGCTCAGCCGGCCGGCTTCCAGTTCCGGGTTGAGGGCGCTGACCAGGTTATGGACGGCGGCCAGGGCGGCCGAAATGTTCAGGTCATCGTCGAGGGCGGCCCGGAACTCCTGCCCGGCGGCCTCCAGGCGGCCGGCGGCGCCGGCGCCCGGACCGGCCGGACCGGAATCGAGCCGGCGGTAGAAGCCCTGGATGCGCTCGACGGAACGGCCGGCGGCGGCCAGCCCGTCGAAGGTGAAGTTGAGCGGGCTGCGGTAGTGGACCGCCAGCAGCAGGGCCCGCACCGCGACCGGGTCGTGGCCGCGGGCCAGCAGGTCGCGCAGGGTGTAGAAGTTGCCCTTGCTCTTGGACATCTTCTCGCCCTCGACCATCAGGTGGGCGCAGTGGAGGAAGTAGCGGGCGAAGGGGCGGCCGGTGGCCGCCTCGCTCTGGGCGATCTCGTTCTCGTGGTGGGGGAAGATGTTGTCGACGCCGCCGGTATGGATGTCGAAGGTCTCGCCCAGGTACTTCATGCTCATGGCCGAGCATTCCAGGTGCCAGCCCGGCCGGCCCGGACCCAGCGTCGTTTCGTAGACCGGCTCACCCGGCTTGCTCTCCTT
>JAKJFK010000246.1 GCA_022704925.1 candidate division TA06 bacterium
GGCCCGCCGGAGCCGGTGACCATGATCGGCAACGACCTGTCGCGCTGCCGGCAGCCGATCACCGGCGCGCCGGCGGCCGGCTGAGATGGTTTTTTATGGAATCAAGGTGTACAATAGTAACTAAAAGGAGGTTGCCCATGGGTTCATCGGGATCCCGCCGCTTGATCTGCTTCTTATTCGCCTGCCTGTTATTGATCATTGGTGCGGCCTCCTTCGCCGCCGCCGGCGAGCTGCCGGCCGGCGGGCTGGATGCCCGCGACCTGGAAGGGCTGGAGCCGCTGGTCAGCCGTATTCCGGACCAGGCCGGCGAACTGGCCGGCCTGGCCTGCGCCTTTCATTTCCGGGACCAGCGCATCCAGCAGACGGTCTTCCGGAAGGTGCGCCGCCAGAACGTCTGGCACAACCTGCTCTACTGGGACCGGGTGACCTACCGGCCGGAGTCCGGGGAGCTTTGTTTCGACGCCACCCTCTACCAGTATACCGACCGCCGCAAGCCACTGCTCATCCGCCTGCCCTTCGCGGTCAAGGTTGACGAGACGGCCGGCCGGGCCGCGGTCCGAGCCGCGGACCGGCTCACTCTGGAGGCGGTTCTCTCCGGCCGCTTCCAGTCGGCCGCCGTCAATCCGGACAAATCCTACGGCCTGGCGCTGGAGAGCCCGCGGGTAAAGCTGCTGGCCGGCGAGCGTCCGTTGCTGGCCGAAAGGGCGGCCCGCCTCCTGCGTCCGGAGGAGCTGCCGGCGGCCGGGAGCGGCCTCTCCAGCGGCGCCCCGATCAAGGAGACGGCCGTCCTGGAGATGGAGGCCGAAGCGGTCGAGGGGCTCAAGTTCTACGCCGATTGGGAACCGGACCTGGACGGCTGGTACGCCCGCGAAATCACCCGCGGGGTCAGCGGCAAGGGCCTGGCCGTGGTGAGCGCCCGGAACACCGGCGCCTCCTTCACGCTCCGCCTGCCCCAGCCCCTGCCGGCCGGACTGTACCGGGTCCAGGTCCAGCCCCATTACAACAGCGCCCGTTTTCGGGATAATATCCTGGAGGTTCGCCTGGGCCGCGAGACGGCCCGCCTCGGCTGGTTCTACGTGAGCGACTGGCCTTCCACCCCGGTCATCGAGGCCGCCGGGCCGGTCTCCGAGGTAGTCATCAAGGCGGTCCAGGTGGGCGGCGGCGGTTTGAACGCCGCGCCGGAATGGCCGGAACTGGTCATCCTGCTGGACAAGATCAGGATCACCCGGGTCGAGGAGAAGCCATGAAACGGAAAAACATACTGGCCGGTTTACTCTTGCTGGCGGTCTTGATCCCGCTTTCGGCCGCCGCCGAGAACCTGCTGCGCGACGCCAGCTTCGAGGCCGGCGCCGGGCCGCTGGCCTGGGAGGTCATCGGCCTGGATGCGGGTGGTCCCATCGGCCGGGCCAACCTGGACACCTCGACCGCGGTCCACGGCCGCACCAGTCTGAAACTGCCCCTGCTGGCGCGGCCGCTCTTCTCGGGTCCGGTCCGAATTCCGGCCGCCGGGGATTACGTCTTTTCGGTCCAGCTCAAGGCCAGCCAGCCGGTCCAGGTTCAGTTGATGGCCGAGAGCGAGAAGTCCGCCGGCGCCATTCAGTCCGGCACCATGTACGGCCAGGCGCGCTTCAACGTGACCGCCGAGTGGCAGCGTTTTGACCTCAAGGTCAAGCTGCCGAAGGAGATCGTCAATGTCCGCATCACCCCGTTGTCCGCGGCGGCCGGCGGCCACCTCTGGGTGGACGCGGCCGCGCTGACCGCCGGGGAGTCGCCCCAGCCCTTCAGCCCGCGCCGGCCGCTCGAGGCCGGCCTGACCTGCGAAGTGCCGGCCAAGGTCTTCTATCCCGGCGAGGCGGGCGCGGTGGAACTCTGGGTGGCCAACCACACCGCCGGCCAGGAAACGCCCCGCTTCCGTTACACGGTCACCGACATCTACGACCGGAAGGGGCCGGAGGCGGTGGTGGAAATCGGCCCGGTGGCGGCCAACGGATTCAAGACGGTCCCGATCCGGGTTGACACCGGCCGGCGCGGACTCTTCAGCCTGCAGGGGCAGCTGGACCGGCCGGATGCCGAGCCGGTCGAGATTGTTTATTCGGTCCTGGTCAAGCCGGCCGGCCGGACCATCCTGGGCGCCCACGCCACCATCAGTCCCACCGGCCTGGCGGCCCTCAAGCGGGGCGGGGTAAGTT
>JAKJFK010000001.1 GCA_022704925.1 candidate division TA06 bacterium
TGCGCGCCGAGGAGCCCGAGGTTATCAGCGGGCTGCGTTCCACTCCGTCGGCCGCGCTTGGCAGCTGCCGCCGCAAGCTCAAGGCGGACGATTACCAGAAGATCCTGGACGTGCTGAAGAAGTACGAGGTGCGCTACTTTCTCATCGCCGGCGGCAACGATTCCATGGACACCGCCCTCCAGATGCACAAGCTGGCCAGGTCGAGCGGCTACGAGCTCTTCTCGGTGGGCGTGCCCAAGACGGTCGACAACGACCTGCGGGTAACCGACCACTGCCCCGGCTACGGCAGCGTGGCCCGCTACTGGGCGATCTCGGGCCGGGACGCCGGCCGGGACACCGACGCCATCTATCACCCGGACACGGTCAAGATCCTGGAGACCATGGGGCGGGATACCGGCTGGATCACCGCGGCCGCCGGCCTGGCCTGCGAGGCCGGGGACGACGCCCCGCAACTCGTTTATGTTCCGGAGATCCCCTTCGACCAGGAGCAGTTCCTGGGCGACGTGGACCGGGTCTACCGGAAGCTCGGCCGGGTGGTGATCGCCGTCTGCGAGGGACTCAAGGACAAGAGCGGCGAATTCGTGACCGCCTCCGGCCGCAAGACGGACACCGACTCCTTCGGCCACAAGCAGCTGGGCGGTGTCGGTGACGTGCTCTGCGATCTGATCGCCGAAAAGCTGGGCCTCAAGTCCCGCTTCGACAAGCCGGGCACCATCCAGCGCATGGCCATGGTCTGCGCCTCGGAGGTCGACCGGGAAGAGGCCTACCAGGTCGGCAAGCAGGCGGTCCGGCTGGCCCTGGCCGGCCGCAGCGGCGTGATGGTCACGATCGAGCGCCAGCCGGGTGCCGAGTACCGGGTGGCCTACGGGACCGGGGACCTGACGGAGATCGCCAACCTGCGCAAGGACCTGCCGCGGGAGTTCATGAACGCCGCCGGCAACCATGTTTCCCAGGCCTTCCTGGATTACGCCCGGCCCCTGGCCGGCGGGCCGCTGCCGCCCTACGTGCGGTTGAAGAAGGTGGCGGTTCCCAAGCGGTGAAACGGCATGCAAACCAAAATCGAAAGGATGGTCCGATGATCAAGGAAAGATTTGCCGCGGAACGCCTCTCCGACGAACAGCTCCGGGAACTGGCCGAACTCTCCCGGGTCTGCAAGGGGGACATTCTGAAGATGACTACCCTGGCCGCCTGCGGCCATCCGGGCGGTTCCATCTCCTCGCTCGACCTCTACCTGGTTCTCTTTAAGTACGCGGCGGTCGATCCCGGCGACCCGGACAACCCGAACCGCGACCACATCCTGATCAGCCACGGTCACACCTCGCCCGGGGCTTACGCAACGCTGGGCCGGCTGGGCTTCTTCTCCATTGAGGCGGCCGTGAGCGGCTTCCGCAAGATCGACACCCCCTTCGAGGGACACGTGGTCCGCGAACTGCCCGGCCTGGACTGGTCCAGCGGCAACCTGGGTCAGGGCCTCTCGGCCGGTTGCGGTTTCGCGCTGGCCTCGCGGATCCTGAAGCGCGGCTTCCACGTCTTTGTGGCCATGAGCGACGGCGAGCATGCCAAGGGGCAGATCGCCGAGTCCCGGCGCTTCGCCGCCAAGTACGGTCTGGACAACCTTACCGTGGTCATCGACTACAACCACATCCAGATCAGCGGCAAGATCGAGGATGTCATGCCCCAGAATATCAAGGGCAATTACCTGGCCGACGGCTGGCGGGTCCTGGAGGTTGACGGCCACGACCACCAGGCTATCTACCAGGCCTGCCGGGAAGCGGCCTCCGACGGGAAGCCGACGGTCATCCTGGCCGAGACGGTCATGTCCAGGGGCATCTCCTTCATGGAAGGCCTGCCCAAGTACCACGGCGCGGCCCTCAAGCCGGACGACTGCCGGAAGGCCCTGGCCGAACTCGGCCTGGAGGACGACCTGGACCGGCTGGGACAGCTGCGCAAGAACTGGTCCTTCCAGGTGCCGGTCCGCCGTTTCGAGTATCCGGTAAGCCTCAACCTCGGCGAGCCGGTTCTTTACCCGGCCGGCTCCGGTGCCGACAACCGGGGCGCCTTCGGGAAGGCCCTGCTGTCGATCGCTTCGGCCAGCTGCGGTTCGGATGACAAAACCCCGCTGGTGGTGGTGGATTGCGACCTGGCCACCTCGGTCCGGACCGAGGATTTCGCCAAGCTGGCCCCCTGTTCCTTCTACGAGGCCGGCGTCCAGGAGCATACCGCGGCCACCCTTTCCGGGGCCCTCTCGGCCAGCGGCGTGGTCGTCTTCTTCGCCGATTTCGGCGCCTTCGGGGTTGACGAAACTTACAACCAGGAGCGTCTCAACGACCTCAACCACACCAACCTGAAACTGGTCTCCACCCACTGCGGACTTGACGTGGGCGAGGACGGCAAGACCCACCAGTGCATCGATTACCTGGGACTCTTCAACAATCTCTTCGGCTTCAAGGTGATCGTGCCGGCCGATCCCAACCAGACCGACCGGGCCGTCCGGTATATGGCCGGCGCCTGGGGAAACTTCCTGATGACCATGGGCCGTTCGAAGGTGCCGGTGGTGACCCGTGAGGACGGGACTCCCTATTACGACGCCGCCTACCGGTTCGAGTACGGCCAGGGTGACTGGATCAGGCGCGGCCGGCAGGCGACCGTCGTCTGCATGGGCGCCCCGATGACCGCCTACGCGGTGGCCGCCAGCGACCAGCTGCGGGCGGAAGGCGTCGAGGTGGGCGTCCTCAACCTGGCCTCCCCGCTTCAACCCGACATCGCGGCGCTCCGGGAGGCGGCCGCGACCGGCTGCCTGCTGACGCTGGAGGACCACCACATCCGGACCGGGCTGGGCGCGGTTGTGGCCAATTTCCTGGCCGAAAACCGGCTGGCGGTGAAGTTCCAAAAACTGGGCATCAAGGGTTACGGGCAGAGCGGCACGCCCGAGGCGCTCTACGCCAAGGAAGGGATCGATACCGAGGGGATCAAGGCGGCGGTCAAAAAGCTGCTGGCCGTCCGCTGAGCGGCCGGCCGCCGGTTCGAAAAGGCCGGATGAAGATCAAGATCTGCGGCCTGCGCCAGCCCCGGGAGCTGGACTGGGCCCGGGAATTGGGCGCCGACCTGGTCGGCTTCAACTTTTACCCGGCCAGTCCCCGTTATCTCGCGGCCGAAGCACTGGAGAAGATGGCGGCCGCCGGACCGGGTCCGCTTCGGGCCGGGGTCTTTGTCAATCCGGGCTGGGAGGAACTGGGCGCCCTCGTCCGTGCCGCCGGGCTGGACCTGGTCCAGCTGCACGGGGATGAGTCCCCGGACTTCTGCCGCCGGGTCCGTTCCGAACTGGGCCGGCCGGTTATCAAAGCCTTCCGGCTCGGCGGGTCCCTGGGGCCGGCTTCCCTTGCCGCCTACCTGGGGGCGGCCGATTACTTTCTGCTTGACGGGGGGGCCGCGCCCGGCCTCTACGGCGGCGGCGGCCGTTCCTTTCCCTGGGACCTGGCGGCGCCCTTCAAGGCGCTGGGGGTTCCGTTTTTCCTGGCCGGAGGCTTGACGCCGGAGAATGTCGCCGCGGCGATTGAAAGGGTTGCCCCCTACGGGGTCGACGTCGCCAGCGGGGTGGAGTCCGCGCCCGGCCGGAAGTCCCGTTTCAAGATGGAGGCCTTCATCCGGGCGGCCCGTTCGGCCGCCGGCGACTGACTGGAACAAGGAGATGACGCGATGACCAACCAGGTGGCCCTTCAGCTTTACACGCTCCGGAATGAACTCAAGACCCCGGAGGATATCAGCCGCACCCTGGCCGAGGTGGCCCGGATCGGGTACCGCGCCGTCCAGGTTTCCGGGGTCGGCCCGATCGAACCGGCGGCAATGAAGAAGATCCTGGAACGGGAGAACCTGACCGCCTGTTCCAGCCATATCCCGTACCAGCGGCTGGTCGGCGAAACGGAGAAGGTCATCGAGGAGGCCCGCTTCCTGGACCAGGATTCGGTGGCCTGCCCGCAGCTGCCGGGCGAGTTGAGAACCTCCGCCGCCGGCTTCCGGCAGGCGGCCCGGGAACTTTCGGAGGCCGGGAAGGCCTTTCAGCAGGCCGGCCTGGTCCTGCTTTACCACAACCACGCCCTGGAGTTCGAGCGCTTCGAAGGACGCACCGGCTACCAGATCCTGGTCGAGGAGAGCGACCCCCGCTTCCTGCAGATGGAGATCGACACCTACTGGGTCGCCTTCGCCGGCGCCGACCCGGTTGACTGGTGCCGGAAGCTGGCCGGCCGCATGCACCTGGTGCACTTCAAGGACATGGGCATCCAGGCCGGCAAGCAATTCATGGCCGAGGTGGGCGAAGGTAACCTCAACTGGCCGGCCATCCTGACCGCCTGCCGCGACGGCGGCGTCCGCTGGTACGCGGTGGAACAGGACACCTGCCCGCGGCCGCCCCTGGAGAGCGCCCGCATCAGTCTCGAGAATCTCAAGCGGATGGGGCTGGAGTGACCGGAAGCCGGTTGGCCGGAACGGCCCGGAAGCGAAGGGGAGCCAAGGCGATGGGCATGGATTACCGGAAGGCCGGCGTCGACATCGCGGCGGCCGGCAGTTTTGTCGATTCCCTCAAGGAACTGGCCGCCCGGACCCGGGTCAAGGGCCAGCTGGGCGATATCGGTCTCTTCTCCGGTCTCTTTTCCCTGCAGCCGCTCCGCTACCGGCAGCCGGTGCTGGTCTCCGGCATTGACGGGGTCGGGACCAAGATCCTCCTGGCCGAGGCGGCCGGGATCTATGACACGGTCGGCATCGACCTGGTGGCCATGAATGTTAATGATATCCTGACCGCCGGGGCCCGGCCGCTCTTCTTCCTGGACTACCTGGCCGTGGGACGCCTCGACCGGAAACGGGAACTGGCCCTGATCAAGGGCATCGTCGAAGGATGCCGCCAGGCCGGCTGCGCCCTGATCGGGGGCGAGACCGCCCAGATGGGAGATGTTTACGGGCCGAAGGGTTTCGACCTGGCCGGCTGCGCGGTCGGCGTGGTGGAGAAGGCCCGGATCGTCTCCGGCGCCGGGATCCGGCCCGGGGACCGGTTGCTGGCCCTGCCCAGCAGCGGCCTTCACAGCAACGGCTTTTCGCTGGTCCGAAAACTATTCAGCCCGAAGGAAATCAAGCGCGATCCGGAATTGGCCCGCCGCCTGCTCACCCCCACCCGCATCTACGTAAAGACGATTCTCAATCTTCTGGAAAAGGTGAAGGTGAAAGGCATGGCCCACATCACCGGCGGCGGCCCGGTCGGCAACATCCGGCGGGTGCTGCCGGACGGTACCCGGGCGGTCCTGGAGGCCGGGACCTGGGAGATGCCGGCGCTCTTCAAGGAAGTCCAGGCCCGGGGCCGGGTCAGCCGGTTGGAATTGGCCCGCACCCTGAACCTCGGCCTCGGTTTCGTGCTGGTCCTGTCACCGGCCGAGGCCGGCCGGGCGGTCCGGGTTTTGCGCGGGCTCCGGGAGCCGGTCCTGGAGATCGGCCGGATCGAGGCGGCGCCGGGCGGCCCCGACTGCGTAATATCCTGGTAATCCGTTTTTGCGCCCGTTTTATATTTGGGTTATACTTTTAACTGTAAATGGCCAAGAGCAGGCGTCTTTGGGGTGGACGTTTCAAATGCAAACCGGCCGCCAGCGCCGAAGCCTTCGGCGCTTCGCTGGCGGTTGACCGCCGGCTGGCCCGCTTCGACGTCGAGGGGAGCCTCGCCCAGGCGCTGATGCTCGAGAAGGCCGGCCTCGTCTCCGCCGAGGAAGGGCGGGCCATCCGCGCCGGGCTGGAGTCGATCCGGGCCGAGTTGTCCGCCGGCCGTTTTCGTTTCGAGCCCTCCGACGAGGATATCCATACCGCGGTCGAACGCCGCCTCTACGAACTGGCCGGTCCGGCCGCCGGCAAGCTGCACACCGGCCGCAGCCGCAACGACCAGATCGCCCTCGACGAGCGTCTTTACCTGCGCGACCTGCTGGCCCGGCTGGACGCCGCCCTCAAGGAGCTTCAGAAGAGCCTGCTGGCCTGGGCGCGCCGGTATCCCCGTGTCATCATGCCCGCCTTCACCCACCTTCAGCATGCCCAGGTCATCCTTTTCGCCCACTGGTGCCTGGCCTACCTGGAGATGTTTCAGCGTGACCGGGACCGGCTGGCCGAGGCCGGCCGCCGGGTCAACATTTCACCGCTGGGCGCCGCCGCCGGCGCCGGTTCTTCTCTGCCGCTGGACCCCGAATTTACGGCCGGCCAGCTGGGTTTTGCCGGGGTCTTCGCCAACAGCCTGGACGCGGTCAGCGACCGGGACTGCCTGGTGGAGGTGCTGGCCGACCTGGCCCTGGCCGCGGCGCACCTCTCCCGCCTGAGCGAGGAGCTGGTACTCTGGTCCACCAGCGAGTTCGGATACCTGCAGCTCGATCCGCGCTACTGCACCGGCAGCAGCGCCCTGCCCCAGAAGCAGAATCCCGACATCCCGGAACTGGTGCGGGGCAAGACCGGCGCCGTCTTTGGCGCCCTGGTCAGCCTGCTCACCACCCTCAAGGGCCTGCCGCTTTCCTATAACCGCGACCTCCAGGAGGACAAGGCGCCCTTCTTCGCGGCCGCCGATTCCGTGCTGGCCTCCATTAGCATCCTGGGCGAAATGCTTCCCAAGAGCCGGCTCAACCCGGAGGCCATGGAGCGGGCGGCCGGTTCCGGCTACACAACGGCCATCGACCTGGCCGAGTTCCTGGTCACCCGGGGCCTGCCTTTCCGCGAGGCGCACGGCCTGGTGGGCGGGGTGGTGCTGTACTGCCAGGAGCAGGGCAAGCGGCTGGAAGAGCTGACCCTCAAGGAACTGAAATCCTTCTCCCGGCTCTTCAACGCTTCGGCGCTCCAGGCGCTGACGCCGCGCGAATCGGTGCGCCGCCGCCGATCGCCGGGCTCGACCGCTCCGGATCAGGTGGCCGCCCGCCTGAAGTACTGGGCTGGAAAACTCGCCTGACCCTCCCCCCCGCTTTAAATTTTACTTATCCTTTGCCTGTTTTCTTTAACCCGGCGGTTTCGAAAGGATCGGTTTTGATGAAAGTAAAAATCAGGCTGAAAGATCCCGGCAATCAGGCCCTGGCCCGTCCGGCCGCCATACTGGCCCGCCAGCTGGCCGAGCGCTCCGGTGCGGAAATAATTTCGGCCGGCCCGGAAACCGGTTCGGAACTTGCGGTGGCGCTGGCGATTGACCCGGCCGCCGGCCGCGAGGGGTACCGGATCGCCGACGGCGCCCCGGGCGAAATAATCGTCGCCGGCGGCGACCGGCGCGGCCTGATTTACGGGGTCGGCCGCCTCCTTCACGAGGCCGTTTACTCCCCGGGTGAATTCCGGCCCGGCCCCTGGCGGGGCGCCTCGGTCCCGGATAAGCCGGTGCGCGGCCTCTACTTCGCCACCCATTTTCACAACTACTACCACGACGCGCCCCCGGCCGAGATCGAAAAGTATCTCGAGGAGCTCGTCCTCTGGGGTTACAACGCCCTGGTGGCCTGGTACGACATGAACCACTACCGGGGCCTGGACGACCCGGACAGCCGGGCGATGATCGAGCGCCTGCGCCACCTGTTTTCCTTCGCGCGCGAGCTGGGCCTGGATATCGGGCTGGTGACGGTTGCCAACGAGTCCTACCGGAGCAGCCCGCGGGAACTGGGCCGGGTTCCGGAGTATGCTTTCATGCCGGGACTGCTCTGTCCGAATAAGCCCGGCGGCCGGGAACTGATCCTGAAGAACATGGCCGGCGAATTTGAGGCCTTTGCCGGTTTGAAGCTTGATTTCATCTGGACCTGGCCCTACGATCCCGGCAGCTGCTTCTGCGAAAAATGCCGCCCCTGGGGCGGGAACGGCTTCATCGAAATGAGCCGGGAGATCGCCGGGCTCGCCCGCCGTTACCACCCGTCGGCCCGGCTGGTCCTCTCCACCTGGACCTTCAAGCCGGAGGATTGGGAAGGGCTGGCCCGGGCCTTCCGGGAGCGGCCCGACTGGGTCGATTACATCATGGCCGATGCCCACCGGGAGTTCCCCGAATTTCCCCTGAAGCACGGGGTGCCCGGCGGCCTGCCGCTCCTCAACTTTCCGGAGATCAGCATGATCGGCATGAAGCCCTGGGGTGGCTTCGGCGCCACGCCGACGCCGGAACGGCTGCAGGGTTTCTGGCCGGCGGCGGCCGACCGGATCGCCGGCGGCTTCCCCTACTCGGAGGGGCTGCACGACGACATCAACAAGGTCATCATCAGCCGCTTCTACTGGAACCGGAAGACCTCTGCCCTCGAGGCGCTCCGGGAGTACGCGCATTTTGAATACGGCCCCGGGGCGGTCGAACGGGTGCTGGAGGCGGTCGGGATCATCGAGGCCAATCATGGCCGCTACTGGGACGTCGTTCCCCAGGCGCCCGGGTTCATCCGCAAGAGAGAGGCGCCCGAGGTGCGCGATTCCGGCCGCGCCGCCCGGCTGCTGGAAGAGGTTGACCGGGAACTTCCCGAGGCGCGGCGCCGGGGCTGGCGCTGGCGGCTGCTGCTTCTGCGCGGCCGGATCGAGCGGGAGTTGCGAAGTAACGGCGGCGTGCCCAACGACGCCTGCGACGAGGCCTTCGAGGAGTTGATCGCCATTCTGCACGCCGAACGGGCCGAGTGGCGGGTGGCGCCGCTGAGCCGGCGCCTGGTGGCCCGCCTGGACCGCGAGAAGAAACAGGCCGAGGATTTCGACGGCCTGGGTAAGTAAAGTAAACCCCGGATAAAAGGGAGAACCGCGATGAACCAGCTGGAAATCTTCCGGGCGACGGTTGCGCACCAGCCGCACTCGGGATTTCTCTACAAGGTCGGTTTCACCAATGACCTCTACCGGCGCCTGCTGGAGCGTTACCGGCTTCCGGCCGACGCCAGGCTTGACGACTACTACGAGTGCTTCCGGCCGGCGGCGGTCCAGCCGGCGCCGGCCGGGCCGGTGGCGACGCCGGACTTTTCCCGCTACTTCGCCGGCGAGGCGTGGCCGGAGGGCTCGCTGATCAACAAGCTGGGCGTGCTGGAGATCCCGGCTCATTTCTACCACTTCACCGGCTACGTCAGCCCGCTGCGGAAGGCCGCCTCCCTGAAGGAGCTGGAGGAGTTTCCCTATCCCTACGCCGGCGCTTTCGACGAGAGCGGGATGGCCGAAAAGGTCCGGGCGGCGCACGAAGCGGGCAAGGCGGCCATGACCGGCATCGTCCACCTCTACGAGCATGCCTGGCAGATCCGTGGATACGAGGAGTTTCTCCAGGACATGATCGAGCGGCCGGAGTGGGTCGAGTGCATCCTGGACCGGCTGGCCGAGCGCAATCTGAAAATCGCCGAGGTCGGCGCCCGGGCCGGCGTCGATTACCTGGTGACCGGCGACGACATCGCCAACCAGCAGAACCTGATGTTCTCCCCCGGGATGTGGTGGCGCTTCATCGGCTCCCGCTGGGCCCGGATTTACGCGGCCGCCCGCCGGATCAAGCCGGACATCCAGATCTGGTACCACAGCGACGGCAACGTTTACTCCCTGATCCCAAAACTGATCGAGATCGGCGTCACCATCCTCAACCCGCTCCAGCCCGAGTGCCTGGACGTGGTCCGGGTCAAGCGTGAGTTCGGCCGCCACCTGGTCTTCGACGGGACCGTCGGTACCCAGTCCACCTTTCCCTTCGGCACCCCCGAAGAGGTGACGCGGGTGGTCCGGGAGCGGAAACGGACGCTCGGCTGCGACGGCGCGCTCATCCTGGCGCCGACCCATACCCTGGAGCCGGAGGTTACGCCCGAGAACATCGAGGCCTTCGTGGCCGCCTGCCGCGAGGAATAACCTTGAACCGGAGAGGCCTGTCATGCCGGAGATAAAACCGATCCGCCCCAAGTGGAAGGGGACCATGAGCGACCGGGAGCGCTTCGTCAGCCAGCTCCATTACCGGCCGGTGGACCGCTCCTTCAACATGGAGTTCGGCTACTGGAACGAGAACTTCAAATCCTGGCCGATCTTCGTGGAGAATGGAATCAAGAACAACGCCGAGGCGGACCTTTTCTTCAGCTTCGACCGGATCGAGACCATTGGGGGCCGCGTCTGGCTCTCGCCTCCCTTTCCGGCCGGCCTGGTCGAGGAGACCGCCGCCACCCGGATCGTCCAGAACTCCGACGGCCTGCTGGCCGAGGTGCCCCGGGACGGCCACGACACCATTCCCCATTTCATCCGGGCCTCGGTGCGTACGCCCGACGACTGGCGCCGCTGCAAGGCCGAGCGTTTCCGCCTCGACGACCCGGCCCGCCGGGTTGACGTGGAATCCCTGAAGCGGGCCCACCCGGCCGGCCGCGATTACCCCCTGGGCATTCATTGCGGTTCGATGATCGGCCGGATTCGCGACCTGCTTACCATGGAGGGGCTGGTCTACGCCATTTACGATTACCCGGAGATGGTCGAGGAGATGGTTGAGACCGCCTGCCGCCTGGTCGAGCATTTCCTGGACCAGGTGCTGGGCCGGATCGATTTCGACTTCGCGGCCGGCTGGGAGGATATCTGCTCCAAGAGCGGTCCGCTGGTGCCGGTCCGCTTCTTCCGGGAAGTGGTGGTGCCCCGCTATCGGCGCCTCGGCGACCGGTTGCGGGCGGCCGGCGTCGACATCTGGTATACCGACTGCGACGGCGACGTGCGGCCGCTGCTGCCTTACTTCCTCGAAGGCGGCATCAACTGCATCTTTCCCTTCGAGGTCAACAGCAGCGGCCACCCGGCCGAATCCCTGGCTAAACACGCTCCCGAACTGCGCATCATGGGCGGCGTGGACAAGCTCCAGCTGCGGAGCGGCCGGCCGGCCATCGACGCCTGTCTCGAGAGGCTGATCCCCCTGGTGCAGGCCGGCGGCTACATTCCCTTCTGCGATCACCGCTGCCCGCCCGACGTCAACCCCGACGATTACCTCTACTACCTGGACCGCAAGGAAGAACTCTTCGGGATGAAGTAGGCCCGGCCTTTACCGGGCTCAGTCCCCCGAATTATAATATTCATGTCCGCCGGCGGCTCCGTCGGGGCCGTGATCGGCGCGGGCGACCGAACGAGGATGGAGATGACCGAAAACTACCTTTCCTGGCCGGAGGGCCGGGGCCGGCTGGAAGAGTGCTTCCTGGACGAGCTGGCCGACCGATACGGGACGCCGCTCTACCTCTACAGCGAAACCGGGCTGCGCCGGCGGCTGGGCCGTTTCCGGGCCGCCTTTAAGGACCTGGACCCGCTGGTCCGCTACAGCTGCAAGGCCAACGCCAACACCCACCTGCTTTCCATCATCCGGGCCGAGGGCGGCGGCGCCGACGTCATCTCGGCCGGCGAACTGATGCTGGCCCTGGCGGCCGGTTTCGAGGCCGCCGACCTGATTATGGAGGGTCCGGGCAAGCGGCCGGATGAGATGGCCCTGGCCCTCGAGAACGGGGTCGCCTTCTTCAGCGTCGAGTCGGAGGCCGAGCTGGAGAGCCTGAGCCGGCTGGCCGCCGAACGGAAGCTCAAAGCCACCATCCTGCTGCGCCTCAACCCCGATATCGCCGCCGGCGGCCATCAATACATTTCCACCGGCCGTAAGGAGAACAAGTTCGGCCTGACCGAGGCCGAGGTGATTTCCATTTTCAAGGCGCCGGAACGCTACCGGCCGCTGCGCATCGGCGGCCTGCACCTCCACCTCGGTTCCCAGATCGACACTCCCGAACCCTACCTGAAGGCGGTCCGCGAGGCGAAGCGCCTCCACGCGAGCCACCCCTTCGAATATCTCGACCTGGGCGGCGGTTTCCCGGTCGTTTACGACAAGGAAGTCACCGAGCTGGAGCTCTTCGCCGAGGCCATCGGCCGCGAGCTGGACGGACTGCCGGTGCGGGTCATCTTCGAGCCGGGCCGCTACCTGGTGGCGCCGGTCGGTTTCCTGTTGACCCGGATCACCTACCGGAAGGACCGGCCGCACCGCCGCTTCCTGGTGGTGGATGCCGGCATGAACGACCTCATCCGCCCCTCCCTTTACGAGGCCTTCCACCAGATCTGGCCGGTCCGGAGTTCCGGGGCCGCCCCGGAGAATTTCGACGTGGTCGGACCGATCTGCGAGTCGGGCGATTTCCTGGCCAGGGAGCGGCCCCTGCCCGCGGACCTGGCCGCCGGCGGCCTCCTGCTGGTCGGCCAGGCCGGCGCCTACGGTTTTGCCATGTCCTCCAATTACAACGGCCGCCTGCGGCCGGCCGAGGTGCTGGTCCGCGGCTCCGAGAGCCGGGTCATCCGCCGCCGCCAGAATTACGAGGATTTGCTGGCGGGCATGTAAAGCGCGGCGGTTTTCGGTTCGCGTCCACTCTGCGTCCGGGGCAAAAGCTACGCGACTCGGGAACGAGGACTCTCCGTGTTCGCGGCCCTGGTAAAGCGGGCCGCGCCCCGGATACTCATTCCCTCGTTTCGCTTGTTTTGCACCCGGACTACGCGACGCCGGTGGTTTTTACCGGCGTGGGGGTGAGAGAGGGGGGCAGTGGCCCCTTCTCGTGGTCGTATCCGGGGAGGGGGAATCAGGGGAGGGAAGCTCCTTCCCCTGAAAGCGAGCCCCGATTGCGTTTCGGGGCGTAGCGACGCTGTTCACCGAAGACCGCCGCTTAAGGGGAACAGACGAAAGACAACTACATAACGGCCCGGGTCCCGGCTACTCATTGCCTCACACTAATTGTTTTATTACCATCGCTAAGAAATCGACAACACCACCGCGGAAAGATTCTTCAAGACCTTGAAAACGGAAGGAGTTTATCTATGGGAATACGGAAACCTCACAGATGTTCAGGAATGGATTCCATACTTTCTGGAGGTGGTGTATAATAGGAAACGATTGCTCTTTTCTCTGGGATATCTGCCCTCGGAGAAATTTTAAAACCATCTGCTTGTCAAAGAACAAGGGCTTCGGCCGCAGACAGATTATTTTAATCTGCCTGTCCAAATAGGTGTTCACTTCAATCCCGACTTGTTCGGCAGGCAGGAGTGTTGACACTATCGGCCCATGCTAAAGAAGAGAAAAGAACCCCTGCGATATGACATGCTGGCCGACAATGAATCGGTCTATCGTGCCAGACAGAAGGGACTACTGCGGGAGTCCGTTCGGACATACCGACTCGTTGACCTTTTCGCTGGCGCAGGCGGTCTGACGCTAGGCTTCACCAAGACACTAGGCCAGGTCTTCGTGCCGGTGTGGGCCAACGATTTCAACACCTACGCCGCCAGAACTTACAACGTTAACTTCGGGGATCACTGCACCACGGACGATATTCTGGAAATTGTCGAGAACCGAATTGACGAAATACCCAAAGCAGACGTTGTGATCGGCGGTCCGCCATGTCAGGGGTTTAGCCTCTTGAACAAACAACGAGAAGGTGATCCCCGGAAGCAACTTTGGCGGCCTTATTTTCGCATTGTAGAACGCACTGGTGCGGAAGTGTTCGTGATGGAAAACGTTCCGCAACTTCTCGGTTCTGAGGAATACGAGGAAATTGCGGAGGTTGCGCATTCCCTCGGTTTCAAGATGGCATTTGCGAAACTGTGCGCAGCCGACTACGGCGTGCCGCAAACGCGCTGGCGCGCGTTCATTATCGGATGCAAATTCGCACATCCGGGTAAGTTTTTCCCCCCGAAGAAAACACATAAGCGTCCTGCCGACGTAAACACAGGCATGTTGTTTTCAGAGGAATTCGATCAGTACGTTTCGCGGGCTAGACCTTGGCGAACGGTACACGATGCGATTGGCGATCTGCCACCCCCGAAGGGAACCGAAATCCGAAATGAACCACCACCACTTGACCTGCATTTCGGACGGACTCCTACGCCCATGAGCATGAAGCGTTACCTGTCGATTCCCAAGGAAGGAATGAACCGGTTCGATTTGCAGAAGCGGGCACCAGAATTGACTCCCGCTTGCTGGATCAGAAAAACGGAGGGAGGGACCGACCTTTTTGGTCGGCTTTGGTGGAATCGGCCAGCCTTCACGATCCGCACGGAGTTTTTTAAACCGGAAAAGGGACGTTATCTTCACCCTTGTCAGCACCGGCCTATCACACACCGGGAAGCCGCTCGGCTGCAATCCTTTCCGGATTCCTTTAAGTTTATCGGATCGAAGATCGAAATCGCCAAACAAATCGGCAATGCCGTGCCGCCCATGCTGGCGGCCCGAATTGCCGACTGCGTGTTTGCGCTACTGGCGACCAAAGAGGAAGGGGATGTCGGATAAATTTCCACCGGAAAAACGAAGCCAGATAATGGCAAACGTCAAAGGGCGGAATACGTCGCCTGAGCGTGTTGTCAGAGGATGTTTGCGCCGGTTGCGGTGTCGATTCCGGGGAAACGTCAAGGCGCTTCCTGGCAAGCCAGATGTGGTTCTTACCGGGAGGGGCAAAGTTATTTTTGTCCACGGTTGCTTCTGGCACGGCCACAGGCGTTGTCGTCGATCAAAACGTCCGACAACGAACGAAATGTTCTGGAACAAGAAAATCGACGGCAACATTCAAAGAGACAAGAAGGTGCGCCGCGCTCTCACTCGTTTGGGATGGAAAGTCCTTGTGGTATGGGAGTGTGGAACTCGCAATCCGACGAAGTTACTCGCGATTCTGGAAAGGTTCGTAAATGCGAGATAGAACTAGAAAAGAAACGAACAGCACCCCCGAAGCCATTCGATGTCAGCTTGAGGAACTGATAAGCAACTTCGAACTGCATCTTCGTGCAGGTGAGCTACGCCCTAAAGTGCTCGCCTTGGTTAGCATTTTTCAAGGTTTGAGAAACCTTGGTAAGGCAATCATTCCTCAGAAGTATGCATCAGCAGCAAGAGATCGCATCTTGTACTACTTCCGCAAGTACCCGAATGTAATCATAAACGGTGATGAATTACTCGTCGTTTCCGGAATTCAGGAATATGCTCGTCGCTTACGCGAATTACGCATTCAGCAGGGTTGGGCAATTGCCAGCGGCGTAACAATTAAAGACATGTGCGAGACCGAATCGGACGAAGTTCCCGATGATCTGAAGGCCATGAAGCCGGATGATTATGTGCTTCTTTGCGATACCCAAGATCGCGATGCCGCATACCGCTGGCATCTAGCCAATACCATTCGTAAGGAGCGATCGTCTGTACGCGACAAGATTCTCAAGTTCATGCGCGCAAGCGTTGGGCAAGGGGTTACTAACGAAGAACTGCGTTACGTAGCCGGAGACAAAACGGAATGGGCTAGACGTGTTCGGGAACTGAGAACGGAATTCGGTTGGCCAATAGTTACGAAAACAACAGGCCGCCCTGATTTGGACATTGGCGTCTACGTTCTCCAAGCCGATAGGCAAAGTCCCGAGCACGATCGAACGATTCCAGACGACGTACGTAGGCATGTGATGCGTCGTGATGGTTACAAATGCACGAAGTGCGCTTGGTCCCATGCAGAATGGAATCCGTCTGATCCGAGACACCTAGAAATTCATCATGTGAAACACCATGCCAAAGGTGGCGATAATGAGGAACAGAATCTCACAACACTCTGTATAGCCTGTCACGACGCAATCCACAGATAGGCGAGTCAGAGAAGCGAACAATCGGTTCCTGCGTACGGCTCACCGCCGTTGCAGAGCCGTGATGAACAGGAATCGTCCGTTAGGTTGACCTTCTCCTCCACTCCCATCCACAGTCAATCTTATCTTCAATTGACAAATTACGAAAGGGGACTAAAATATTAAGCGTGGAAAAGGTTGAAGGCCAAAGGTTTTCGCTTGATCAAGGAGGGGGAAGATGGAAGGCCAGGCGATAAAACCGACCGGCTGCTGCGATCCGTTCGATCCCGGCCCCTGGCAGGAGAAGGAGATCACCTGGCGGGAGAAGCTGTTCGTGAAGGATCACGTGACGAGTTTCCTTCACGTTCCGCTGAATATGGGCGGGAAGATAGTGAAAAACCTGGGATTGATCGAGAAGGCCAGCGCCCGGGCAACCCGGTTGATGCTGACCGACGAGAAATCCACCTGGGGTTCCGACATCTACATCGACGTCGCCCGGGAGGTGCCGGGCGCGCAGATGGCCACTATTTCGGGCACCTTCCTGACGAAGGTCTTCGAAGGTCCGTATCGAAACGCCGGCCAGTGGGCGGAAGAAATGAAGGCGTACGTGAAGGGCCAGGGCAAACAGTTGAAGAAACTCTATTTTTCATACACCACCTGTCCGAAATGCGCCAGGGCCTATGGGAAGAATTACGTCGTGCTCTTTGCGCAGGTAGACTGAAGCGGGTCCGCCGTCAGGCGGATTGAGCGGTTGCCAGGGAGGGAAGCATGTCGAAATCTTGCCGGGCCTGCGGAATGCCGCTGATCGAAAAGGAGGATTTCGCCGGGGGTAAGGAAGACGCCCTTTTTTGCCGTCACTGCGTAAACGCCGACGGCAGCGTCAAGTCCGGCGAGGAGATCTTCGAGGGCGGGGTGCGGTTTTTTATCAGCCAGCTCGGTGACGACCGGAAGCTGGCGGAGAGGATAACGCGAAAGAACATGGCCGGGCTGCCCTACTGGCAGGGCAAAAACTGCCGGGTCCTGCAGGGCGAAATGGCCACCGACGAAGAATTTGCCGAGGTTTTAAAAAAGCTGGGCGCGTAGTCTGAACTGCCCGGGCCGCTTCCCGGGCGACGCAACAGCAAGAAACGCCGAATATTCGATTTGGCGAAGTTCCGTTCTTCCCCGGCTTTGCTTTCCGGAATCCGTTTCTCCCCATTTCCGACCGTTGGAGGAGCCATGAAGAAGGTTTCGATCGTTTCCACCAGCAGGGGAACGGCCGCCGGACTGCAGGAGGCCCTGGACCGGCTCGGCGGCCTGGCGCGTTTCGTCACCCGGGGCGACCGGGTCATGGTTAAGCCCAACCTGAACGGCGACTGCGTCACCGACCTCGGTCTTACCGAGGCGCTTATCCGCCTTCTGCTCGATCTGGCGCCGAAGGAGGTCTTTATCGCCGAGTCGACTTTCGGTGACGCCGCCAATACCCGCTTCTTCTTCCAGAAGAGCGGGTACGCCGAGCTGGCCGGCCGCTATGGGCTCCGGCTGGTCAACCTGAACGAGTCGGAGGCCGTCGAGACGCCGGTGGCCCGGCCGCTGGCGCTGGAGAAGCTCAAGCTGGCCCGGGAGGTCTTCGAGGCCGACCGCCTCATCAACCTGCCCAAGATGAAGGTCCACTACGCCACCGGCGTCTCCCTGGCCCTGAAGAATCTCAAGGGACTGCTGGTCGGCGATGAGAAGAAACATTTTCACGACGTCGGCCTCGACCGGGCCATCGTCGACCTGAACAACACCGTTCCGGTCCATCTCAACATAGTTGACGCGATCACCGGCATGGAGCGCCTGGGTCCGCATGGCGGCGACCTGGTCCGGCCGGACCTGCTGATCGCCGGCGCCGCGGCCTGGCGGACCGACTGCGTCGGAATCCGGGTCATGGATTACGAGCTGAAAGAGGTCGGCCACCTGGCCCGGTATCTTGAGGTCAACGGGCTCGACCCGGCGGATGTCGAACTGGCCGGCCTCGGGATCGAGGCGGCGCGCCATCCCTTCAAGAAGGTGAACATGGCCAACCTGCTGCCGCCGAATATCAGGGTGCGGCAGCGGAACGCCTGCTGCGCCTGCCTGAACGCCCTCATCCTCTCCGGCCGATTCCTGGAGCGGCCGCCGGCCGCACCGGTTGAGGTTTGCCTTGGCTCCCTCCCGGAGGCGTCCGTGGCCGGCTGTCCGCAGATTGCCTTCGGCAACTGCGCCGTCAAAAGGTGCGGTCCGGGTCTGCCGAAGGTCGAAGGCTGCCCTCCTTATCCCTTCGAGTTGAAGAAGGTGCTGGAAAGAAATTTCAAAAAAGCCGAAGGGAATTGAAAAAAGGAAATCAATTCCTATGTTACCGATTTCCAATCACTGTTGACGGAGCAGGAAATGTCGATACTGGATAACCTGCGTGAAAAACACCGGGTTAAATTGTCAGAATCGTCCAGGCGCAAAGAGATATCCTTTTCATTCCGGGAGCCGGACCGGGTCCCCATCCGGATAAGCGCCGCCGGCAGTTATTACGCTCACATGTTCGGGTACAACATCAAGGATTATTACCAGGAAGCGGATGTCCAGGTGGATACCCAGCTGCGCGGAATAGAATGGCGGTTGGAGAATCTTAAGGATGATAACACCGACACGGAAATACACCTTGACATCGGTCCGATTTCGGAAGGCCTGGTCTTCGATTGCCCGATCGAAAGGCCCGACGGGACTTCTCCACGGATCGTGCCCATTCTTAAGGATGAACATGATTTCGCGGAATTGCGGGTCCCGGACCCGAAACGTCTCAAGGGACTGGAGTGGTTGGACCGCCGGTTCGAGGATTTTTACCGGGCGGCGGCCCGAAGGGGAGTCAACCTGTCCAGAAGCGGTCCCCGGTTGAATATACACCCACCTTTGTCCGCCGCCTGCGCCATCATGGAACCCGCCCGGGTGTACTTGTTGATGGCTTTGAAGCCGAAAACCGTGAAAGAGTTGTTCGCCAAGATGTTTGACACCTTCTGCGCACTGGTTGATTATTACGACGAACGTTATGGCGTCCGGACCGAAACCCTGGGGCTTGCCAACGACAACACCTGTTTTATTTCCAACGCC
Source organism: candidate division TA06 bacterium (assembly GCA_022704925.1). Lineage (GTDB taxonomy): Bacteria > Ratteibacteria > UBA8468 > MWAK01 > MWAK01 > MWAK01. The sequence goes on from JAKJFK010000001.1 coordinate 18,622, forward strand.
ATGTATGTCTGCCAGGTCCTTTCGTACGACAAGGCCCTGTACGAACGATACGGGTTGAAAGGCCGCTCGATGCATACCGACGGTCCCTCGGACCATAACTTCAAGACGTTTTGCGAGGAATTCAAGCTGAACGTTATGGACATCGGCGGTTGGAGTTCCATCGACGCCGCCGTTGCGGCCATGAAGGGCAAAGTCGTCATTCACGGCGGTCTTAATTGCAAGGACGTTTACGGGTCCTTGACCGACGCGGTCAAAAGAAAGATCAGGCATGCGATAAGGGTGGCCGGACCGGGCGGCGCGTATGAATTTGCCATCGGCGGGGAAACTTATGTGGGCGTCCCCGCGGGAACGCTCATCGACCTGGTGAATTACGTAAAGACGGTCGGTAAATATCCGTTAAGCGGCGGGACGGAATCAACTCCTGGTTCCTGACGGTTCGGTTCCCGGCCCGCCGCCGGATTGAAACGCGCCCTCCGGTACGGTTTCCCGCCTGTCAGCCGATCGTTTCAAGTATCGTTTCGCCGGCCGCCCGGTTCCGCTCTTTTTTAAAGCAGTTCCTGCTCTGTCCCGGCAATGGCCGCCTCGATCATCCCGACGCCCTTGAGGGCCAGCTCCTCTTTGATGACCTTGAGGGTGGCGGCGGCCGACAGGGTTGAAGGCCGGCCCCGGGCCGGTACCCCAGCCATCACCCTGACTTTTCAAGGCTGGTTTTCTTGACCACCGGCTTTCGGGATGATAGTATTAAAAGATAGCCTGCCGCCGATTTTCAGCCCGATTGACGTTTTCAGCCCCGGGCAAAGGGCCGGTTTTGGCAGTCCCGGTGAAAGGCCGTTTCCGGGACCGGCGGCCCGGGTTCAATCTTACTGAGGTGTCCGAGGCGATAGCGTGAAACTTAAGACGAAGCTCTTCCTTATCTTCACCTCCACCTCCATCCTGATCATTTTCACCTTCGGAACGATTATCTACAAGCGGCTCTGGAACGAGCAGCTGGCCCTGATCCAGGCGAACCTCTCCCAGCAGCTTCAGAATTTCGATTTCTCCCTGAAGAATTTCTTTGCCGAGGTGGAGGGCGACGTCAACGCCCTGGCGCAGAATGAGGTGGTCCGTTCCCGGGATGACAGCCAGTTCACCAGTTTCCTGCAGGCCAACGAAAAGAACTTCCGGTATAACTACTCGGAACTCGAAAAAAAGATCATCCGGATCTTCAATGCCTACCGGCTTACGCACCCTTACGTGAATTCGGTTTACATGGGCCGGGAGAACGGCAGCATGGTGCGCTCCCATCCCTGGAACCGACCCATCCGCTACGATCCCCGGCAACGCCCCTGGTATATTCTGGGAAAGAAGAATCCGGCCCGGGTTGTTACGACCGAGGCCTACCCGTCCCTGACGACCAGCGACATCAACCTCGGTTTCGAGAAGGCCCTTCTTGACGAAAAGGGACGCGTGTACGGGGTGGTGGGCATCGACGTCACGCTGGTCAACCTGACCGATTACATGGTCAACTTCCAGGTCCGTCCCGCCGGAACCATTTTTCTGGTTGACCGGAACGGCGTGATCATGGCCAGCCAGGCGGCCGGCCTGCAGGGCCGGAAGATCGGTGAGTATGCGCCGGCGCTCCCGTCCCTCCTGGCCCGGGACGAGCGCGAGATCGCTCCCATCGAGATCCGGGGGCGCCGCCATTTCCTCTTTCACCGTAAATTTGCCGAGCAGGATTGGAGAATCGTCGTTCTGATCCCGGCGGCCAACATTGAAAAAATGATCGGCGATCACGTCCTCTGGATGGTTCTGAGCCTTTGCCTGGGCCTGGCCCTGCTCAGCCTGCTCACCCTTTCGGGTCTCCACCTTTTTGTCATTCATCCGCTCAAGAAGCTCACCGAAGGGGTCGATTTCATAACCCGGACCGGTGACCTGGGCCGCCGCATCGGCATCGCCTCACGCGATGAGCTCGGCACCCTGGCCAGCTCCTTCGACCAGATGGTCGCCACCCTGGAAGAATCCCAGCGTTCGCTTCAGGTGAAGGAGAAGGTCCTGACCGAATACCGCGACCATCTCGAGGAACTGGTTCGGCAGCGGACGCGGGAACTGGAGGCGACCCTCGGAGAACTGGCGGTGGCCAAGGAAAAGGCCGAGGCGGCCGACCGCTTGAAGTCGGCCTTCCTGGCCACCATGTCGCACGAATTGAGGACGCCGCTTAACTCGATCATCGGATTCACCGGGATTATTCTCCAGGAATTGGCCGGCCCCCTGAACGAGGAGCAGCGCAAGCAGCTCGGCATGGTGCGCGACAGCTCGCGCCACCTGCTGGCCCTGATCAACGATGTCCTGGATATCTCGAAGATAGAGGCGGAGCAGCTGGAGATACGCAACGAACCTTTTGACCTGCGGGCCTCGATTCTCAAGGTCGCCGGAATCGTGAGGCCGCTGGCCGAAAAGAAACAGGTTGACCTGCGCCTGGAAATTGCCGCGGAGATCGGGAGGTTCTCGAGCGACTCGCGCCGGGTCGAGCAGGTGCTGCTGAACCTGCTGAACAACGCCATAAAATTTACCGAGCGGGGGTGGGTGCAGCTCACGGCCGCCCTTGCCGCGGAAGGGAACGGCACCGCGGTCCGGATCTCGGTTGCCGATACCGGCATCGGAATCAAGGCCGAAGACCTCGGCAAATTGTTCCAGCCCTTCCGGCAGATCGATTCCGGCCTCGCGCGCCAGCACGAGGGTACCGGGTTGGGGCTGGTCATCTGCCGGCGGCTGGCCGGGTTGCTGGGCGGGGAAATCCGGGTGACCAGCGAGTTGGGCAAGGGGAGCGTTTTCACTTTCATCCTGCCGGTACCGTCAGCGGAGACCCCATGAAGAAAAGGATTCTCCTTATTGAAGACAACGAACAAAACCGTTACCTGGCCGCTTTTCTGCTCGAAGCGCGCGGCTATGAGGTCCTCCAGGCCGCCGATGGAATCCGGGGCATCGAAATGGCCGGCAGCCTCCGGCCGGAGTTGATCCTGCTCGACATCCAGCTTCCCGGAATGGACGGGTACGCGGTCGCCCGCGAATTGCGCGCCAACCCCGCGCTCAAGACCATCCCGATCGTGGCGGTGACCTCTTACGCGATGGCCGGCGACCGGGAAAAATCGCTGGCCGCCGGCTGCAACGGCTACATCGAAAAACCGATCAACCCGGAAACCTTCGCGGCCGAAGTGGCATCTTACCTGGAAAAGGATTGAAAGGAGATCTCTTCATGAAGAAGCGGATAATGATCGTGGACGACAAGGAGGAAAACCTTTATTTCCTGAACGCTTTGCTGCAGGGGTACGGCTACGAAGTTGTTGCCGCCGCGCACGGCGCCGAGGCTCTCGAAAAGGCCCGGTCGCAGCCGCCGGATCTGATTATTTCGGATATCCTGATGCCGGTGATGGACGGGTTCGCCCTCTGCCGGAACTGGAAGAAGGACGAGCGATTGAAGCCGGTGCCGTTTGTTTTTTTACACCGCCACCTACACCGACGAGCGGGATCGGGATTTCGCGCTCAGCCTGGGCGCGGAGCGTTTTGTCGTCAAGCCGACGGAGCCCGACTCGCTGATGGGGATCATCGAGGAGACCCTTCGGCAGAGCGCGGCGGCCGTTCCGAAGACGCCGCCCCGGCCCGCGGGCAAGAAGTCCCAAGAGGAGACCGTTTACCTGAGGCAATACAATGAAGCGATTATCCGCAAGCTGGAAGACAAGATGGAGCAGCTGGAGCAGGTCAACCGAAAGCTGGAACAGAACATTGCCGAGCGGAAGCGGGCCGAGGCGGGTTTGCAGACCAGTTACGAAAAGCTGCAGAAAATGATAGACGAGACGATCGAAGCCCTGGGCAAAATGGGTGAAATGCGCGATCCGTACACGGCCGGACACCAGAGCCGGGTGGCCAGGCTGGCGGTGACCATCGCCCGGGAGACGGGGGCGCTGGAAAAGGAGATGATGGTCATCGGCTTGCTTCATGACGTGGGCAAGATAATCGTACCGGTCGAAATCCTGACCAAGCCCGGCAAGCTGACCGAGGTGGAGTTTCAGATGATCCAGCCCCACAGCCAGGCCGGTTATGACATCCTGTACGGCATTGAATTTCCCTGGCCGGTCGCGCTTACGGTATTGCAGCACCACGAACGCATGAATGGTTCCGGATATCCCAACCGGCTGGCCGGGAACCAGATAATCATGGAAGCCAGAATACTGGCGGTGGCCGACGTGGTGGAGGCCATGGCTTCGCATCGTCCCTACCGGCTGGCGGTGGGTACTGAGAATGCCCTGGAAGAAATCTCCGGAAACCGCGGCGTGCTTTACGATCCCAGGGTCGTGGATGCCTGCCTGGGGGTCTTCCGAAAAGGGTTCAAGTTCGATTGAGGCCTTTGCAGCCGGGCGGGTCTTCCACCGGGGGCGTTGTGATTTCGGGGTCCCGGTTTGGCCGGCCGGACTGATTACTTGAGGAGACCGGGCATGCCTCTCAACAAAATACTGCACCTGACCAGCGGCGACTGCGCCGGCGGTCTTCTGGCCCGATCCGGCCTCGAGGGTGAGATCTTCGTCTGGCACGACATCCTTTACGACGGCCCCCGCCGGCCCGGCTGGCCGGACGAGGCGATCCTGGCCGCCCGGGCGCGGTTCATCGAGGCGCAGACCGGCCGGGGTTTGAGCCGGGAGAAAATCCTGAAGTCCTTCCGCTGCCAGTACGCCAGGCTCCGAACGGAAGCCGGGTACGGGAGGATCGTGCTCTGGTTTGACGCCTGTCTCTTCGACCAGTCCATGCTCGTCCACATCCTGGTCTGCCTGCTGGAGCTGAACCGGACCGAAAATGTCGAATTGCTCTGCCTGGACGCTTTCCCAGGCATTGTTCCCTTCCACGGTCTCGGACAGCTGACGGCCGCCCAGCTGCTCTCCGTGTACGGCCGGCGCCGGCCGGTGACCGAAGCCCAGTTTCTCTTCGCGAAGCGGGTGGATGCGGCCTTCGCCCTCCAGGATAAACAGGCCTTCGCCGAACTGGCGGCCGGCGTCGGCGCGCCCCTGCCCTGGGTGCCGGCCGCCGTGGCCCGCTGGCTGCAGGAACAGCCGGACGGAGCGGACGGCCTGGGCCGGCTGGAACGGCTGGCGCTGGAGGCGGTCCGCAACGGGAAGAACCGGCCGCGCGAGATCTTCGCGGCGGCGGCCGCCGGCGACACCCCGCCCCAGTTCTGGGGTGACACGACGCTCTGGGCGAAGATAAACTCGCTGGCTGACAAGGAGCTGGTGTTGATAGAAGGTCCGTCGCCGCGCCTGCCCCAGTGGGAGGCCGGCCTCGACCTGGACCGTTTTCAGATAACCCCGGCTTGATAAGAACTTATTTCCGCTTTATTCCTTTTTGACCAAACCCGCCCGATCATTTTCAGCCCTTTTACCGCCGGCCGCCTGGAGGTAGAGGACAGCGGCCGGGATGAAGGCCAGCAGACAGACCAGGTAAACGGCGCCGCCGCTGATTTTTCCGTGGAGCGGGTTGGCCGTCAGCGGATAGAAGGGGCGGATGTCGGAGTAGAGGGGGGCGTCCAGCAGGACGTGGAACCAGGCGCCGAGCAGGGCGGAGATCGCCATGATCCGAAAATCCGGCCGGTAGGGGAGGCGCAGGCGGTTCATCAGCCGCCGGAGGTGTCTTCGACCCGCGAAGGCGAGGGCCGCCCAGCCGATTCCCACCAGGCTCCCGAAGAGGAGGGTGTGGGCGTAACCGTGGAGGGGATACTTCAGGCCGAATGAGATCACGGCCAGGGGTTCCAGGTCGATCGCCAGGTTGGAGAGCAGGAAGACCGGCAGGTCGAGGCGTTCTTTCAGGGGCAGGGCGAGGCAGGCGCCGGGTCCGAAGTGGAACGGAGTGAAAGGCATCGGCTTCTTCCTTTCTTCAAGCGGACCGACGGCCCGGGCTTCCCGGCCCCGGGCGGCCGTCAGGATTCCGGCCGCCCGGGACTGCTTCGAAGCGGTTTTCTCCGCCGAAGCCTTAAAGCAGTTCCCGCTCCGTTTCGGCGATGGCCTCCTCGATCATCCCGACGCCCTTGAGGGCCAGCTCCTCGTTGATGACCAGGGGCGGCGACATGCGCAGGATGTGGCCGGCCGGTATCCAGGCCAGCCCCTTGCGGAAGGCCTTCTGGTAGACCAGCTTCCCGGCCGCCTCGAAGGGCTCCTTGCTCTGCTTGTCCTTGACCAGCTCGACGCCGAAGAGGCAGCCGCGGCCGCGGACGTCGCCCACGATGCGGTACTTCTGTTTCATCGCCTCCAGCCGCTTCATGATCACGGCCTCGATTTTCCGGGCGTTCTCCAGGAGCTTCTCCTCCTTGATGACCTTGAGGGTGGCCAGGGCCGCCGCGCAGGCCAGCGGGTTGCCGCCGAAGGATGAGGAGGCGCTGATCTTCTCCAGGTGCTCCTTGTAGGGTTCGCGCACCGCCATCACCGTCACCGGGAAACCGTTGCCCAGGCCCTTGCCCAGGGTGATGATGTCCGGCACCACCCCGTAATGGTCGCAGGCGAACCAATCGCCGGTGCGTCCCATGCCGGTGAGGATCTCGTCCAGGAAGAGGAGGATGCCCAGCTTCTCGAGGCGCTTCTTCAGTTCCGGGATGAACGCCTCGGGCGGGAAGACGCTGCCGGCCCAGCCCTGGATGGGTTCCATCACCACCGCCGCCACCCGGCCGGTGGTCTCCTCGCGGAGCACCTTTTCGGTGAAGTCCACGCAGTAGAGGTTGCAGGCGGGATGCTCCATCTTGAAGGGGCATCGGTAGCAGTTGGGCCGGGGCGCCAGGAAGAAGCCGGGGGAGCGGATGCCCTTGTCCGGGCTCATGCCGGCCAGGGAGACCGAGCCGAGCGTCTTGCCATGGAAGTCCTTCCAGAAGGAGAGAAACTCGAAGCGGCCGGTGATGGCCCGGGCGGCCCGCAGGCCGGCCTCGACCGCCGGGGTCCCGTCGGAATAGAACTGGACGCCGCTGATGTCCCCGGGCAGGACGTCCACCAGCAGTTCCAGCGCCTCGACTTTGACCGAGGCGGTGAAGTCATGGGCGTTCCAGAGCCGGTCGGCCATCCGCTTGAGCGCCTCGGCGATCTTGGGATGGGCGTGGCCGCAGCCGGTCACGTAGATGCCGGAGGAGAAGTCGATGTAGGTGTTGCCGTCGGCGTCGCGCAGGAAAGGACCGCGCCCCTCCTCGAAGACGACCGGGAAGAGCTGGACCTGGGAGGAGAAGCCCTTCATGTACTTCTCGGCCCGGCCGTGGATCTCCCGGGATCGGGGCCCGGGCAGTTCCGGGCTTACTATCCGGGGTGGGTTCTGCACGTAGTCGGAGTACCATTCAGCCATCGTTTTCTCCCTCTTTTTCGAGTTGCCGCTTGAGACGGCGGTAGAGTTCGTATTTTTTGACGTAAGCTTCGGTCCGGCCGGGGTGGGGCCGGAAACGGCGCCCGGCCAATTTGAAGCGGCTCTCCGGATGGCGTCCGGAGAGGCCGGCCAGGGCCAGCCGGGCCGCGCCGCGGCCGGCCGCCTCGCTGATCTCCGGCACCGTCACTTCCAGGCCGGTGATGTCGGCCAGGAGGCGGGGCAGGCTGGTTTGCCGGACCGGGCCGCCGATGGCGACCAGTTTTCTGACCCGGTCCCCGCCCAGCCGGGGGGCGGCTAAATCCAGGTACTCCCGGATCTGGAGGCCGAGTGTTTCCATGACCGCCCGGAGGATCTCGGCCGGTCCGTCGGCCAGGCCCAGGTTCAGGAGTCCGCCCCGGCCCCGGATGAAGTTGGGCAGGACCAGGACCGGCGAGGGCGTTTCGCCTTCGGCCGGCCGGGTTTGTTTCAGGTTGCGGCTGAACCAATCGTAAAGAATTCCGCCGTTGCTGGCCGCACCCATCAGGCCGAAACGGCCCGGCAGCAGGTGCGGCCCGGGCGCCAGCCGCCGGGCCGGGTCGTAGACCGGCCGCCGGGTGGTGATCAGGATTACCCAGGCGGTGCCGCAGGAGACCAGGGCGGTTCCGGCCGCCGCGGCCCCGGCGCCCAGTGCGGCGCAGTACTGGTCGTGACCGCCGGCGAAGACCGGCGTGCCCGCGGACAGGCCCAGTTGGCGGGCGGCCGCCGCGGTCAGCCGGCCGCCGCAGGCGTCGGCCGGGATGACCTCCGGCAGCATTGAGCTTTTCAGGCCGGCCAGGTCGAGCAGTTCCGGATCCCAGCGGCCGGTCCGGATGTTGAAGAGATTGGTCATGGCCGCCGAGGTCGGATCGAGGAAGAATTCGCCGGTGAGTCGATAATTCAGGTAATCGGCCACGAAGGCCAGCCGCCGGGTGTGCCGCCAGACCTCCGGTTCCTCCTGCTGCAGCCAGCGGCAGAGGGTGAGCGGCGAGCCGCCGTAGAGTCGCCAGCCGGTTTTCCGGTAGAAACGGCCGGCCCCGAAGCGGCGGTTGAGCTCCGCGGCGATGTCGGGCGCGCGGTTGTCGAGCCAGGTGACGGCCGGTCGCAGGGGGCGCCCGTTCCTGTCGAGCGGAACGAAGGTGCCGCCCTGGGAACTGCCGGCCAGGCCGATGGTTCCCAGGCGCGTTTTCAGGCCGCGGAGACTCCGGGCCAGGGCCAGGAACCAGTCATCGGCCGGCTGTTCGGCCCAGCCGGGCCGGGGAAATTTCAGGCCGGTCGGTCGGGCGGCCGCGGCCTTCAAGACCAGCCGGTCGTCGTAAAGGAAGGCCTTGGTGTTGGTGGTGCCGCTGTCGAAGCCCAGGAAGAGATCGGCCATCTTTTATCCTTCTTCTCCGACTTCGAAGGCCGGCCGGCCAAGTTGTTCCGCCAGCAGCCGCAGGGCCGGCCGCTGGTCTCCGTAAGCCAGGCCCAGGTGATGGGTGCCCCCCAGCCGGCTGTAGCCGGTGAGAAAATTCTCCACCCGGCCGGGGATTTTCAGCATGAAGTTGGGAACGTCCAGCCCGGGGAACCAGGGTTTGGCCAGGACCCGGCCGCGGGCCATGATGAAGTTCAATCCGTCGCGGCCGGGCGCCAGGTTGAGAAGCGTGACCGGCCCCGGCTTGAGCTGGAAGAGCAGGCTGGTGGTGGCCAGGCCGGGCTTGATCAGCGACATCTCCTTGCGGGCCAGCCGGACCGATTTCGGGTCGCGGGCCAGGTTGGGATTGCTTTCGCCCATGTGGGACATGAAGATCCGGTCGTTCCGGTAGTCGGTGGTGAACATCTCGACGAAGTTGCCGGCGCCGGCCAGGCCGTGCAGAATCAGCACCGCCGCCGCGCAGAGGATATCGCCCTCGCCGCCGTAGCCCAGTCCTTCGGCCATCAGCTTGGAGATGGCGGCGAAGGGAATCGCCTCGGCCCCCTCCGCTCCCTCGAAGGCCATGAAATTGATGCCCAGTCCGTTCAGGCGCTCTTCGGCCACCAGGCGCCGCAGGCCCAGTTCCAGGCGGGCCGCCTGCCGGCGGGTGGCCGGGTCAAGCTTCGGGTCCACCCGGAAACGCCGGTTCTCCGCGGCCACCAGCCCCTGGATTTCCTTCTCCGGAACCGCGCGTGAGCATTCGGACAGACGGCTTACCGGCAGGTCGACCGCCTGCGGTCCGAGTTGTTCGCGCAGCCGGCGGTCGTCCCAGGCGAAATCGCCCATGTCTTCAAAACGGCCGCCCAGCCGGCCCAGGCGCGCGCGGCCCAGCCGGCCGGCCGCGGCGGCCGCCCGGCACCAGTCGTTCACCCCGGCCCGGGCCGCGGCGTCCCGGTAGTGGCCGGTGATCAGGTGGAAGGCCAGGCCTTCCCGCCGCATGACGCTGGCCAGATCCTGGACGCCGTGCATGCCATGGTTTTTGAACATGTCCGCGCCCGAAAATTCCGTTCCGACCGTCTCCAGTTTCTGGGTGTTCCAGACCAGGATCGGCCGGCCTCCGAGTTTTTTGAGCGCCGGCGCGATGATCAGGCTCGGGCTGTAGGAGAGGAAGACCAGGATTACCCCGTCGACGCCGGCGGCGGCCAGTTTTTCGACGGCCGCCTCCATCTCCGGCCGGGTGCAGACGACCGGCACGTGGGTCAGCTCGAGTTCCCGTTCGAGGCGGCCGGCCAGTTCCCTGGAGAAGGTCTCCAGTCCGGCTACCAGCTCCGGGACCTTCCGGCGGTAAAGTTCGGCGGTCAGGCCGATCAGCCCGATCCGGGGTTTCATGTCATCTCCTTTTTTCGAGGTCTGATGAGAGCCGTTTTTCAGACGGCCGCGGCCGCCTTCAGCTGTTGGATGAACCGGTCCGGTTTCCGGGCCTGGATGACGTTGCGGCCGAAGACCAGCCCGGCGGCGCCGGCCCGGAAGGCATTGCGGGCCAGGGCCAGGGCGTCGGCCTCGTTTTTGAACTTGGCCCCGCCGAGGGCGAAGACCGGGATCGGCACCCCGGCGACCACCTCGTTGAAGCGCGGGCCGGTGTAGTAGGTTTTGATCAGGTCGGCGCCCAGCTCCCAGGCGATCCGGATCGCCTCCTTGATGTGCCGGTGCAGGCGTTCGGTCTCGGTGAGGGGGATGAGCGGAATGACCTCCCCGACGAGCGGCAGGCCGGCCCGTTCCTTCTGGCGGGCGATCTTGGTGAAGACCCTGACGTTCTCGGCGTCGGTCTTTTCGCAGCCGCTCTGGAGGGTCAGGTTGGCCAGGACCAGGTCGGCGCCCAGCGCCAGGGCCTCTTCGGCCTCCAGGGTCGGGTGGGTGTGGGCCTCCCGGTATTGCCAGGGCATGCAGAGGGCGGTCGTCCAGTTGACCCGGAGGATCAGCGAGGGGCCCTCCTTCCGGTAGAAGACCGGCTTGACGCGCGAAAGCACGAAGGGACTCATCAGGATGGCGTCGGCCGAGGCGACCTGGCGGGCGGTTTCAGCCAGGTCGACCAGGCCGGGAATGGGACCGAAGTACTGGCCATGGTCGATGGCCACCACGATCGGCTTGCCGTTCGAGAAAAGGCGGGCGGTTCGGATTTCCTTTCCGGTCATTTTCCCTCCGTGAGGATGATTTTCAACCCGGCCCGCCGCAGGCGGCTCAATTCCCGCGGGTCGGCGCCCCGGTCGGTGATCAGGCAGTCGATCTTCTTAAGCGTGCCGTAAGGGATGAGCGTTGTGCGGCCGATCTTGCTGCGGTCGGCCAGCACCACCACCACTTGGCTGATCCGCATGGCGGTCTCCTCGATCCGGGCCGAGTCGACGTCGGTGGTGGTCAGGCCGTCGGCGGCGGTCAGGCCGTCGATGCCCAGGAAGGCCTTGTTGAGATGAAACTTTTCCAGCTCGGCCAGGACGGCCGGGCTGAAGAAATCGAGCAGCTCCCGGCGCAGGAAGCCGCCGAGCAGGAAGATCTTCAGGCTTTGATTGCGCTGGAGTTCGCCGGCGGCCGGCAGCGAGTTGGTGACCACGGTGAAGGTCCGGTCGGTCCGGCCGATGAGCCGGGCCATTTCCCGGGCGGTGGTGCCGGAGTCCAGGAAGATGGTGTCCCCCTCTTTCAGCAGGGCCAGGGCGCGCCGGGCGATGGCTGCCTTGGCCGCCCGGTTCCGCTCGGCCTTGCGCGGGAAGAGAAATTCGTCCGGAATGTCCTGACGGACCGCCCCGCCGTAGGTGCGGACCAGGAAACCGGTCTTCTCCAGGCGTTCCAGATCGCGGCGGATCGTGGCCGTGGAAGCGCCGGTCCGGCGGACCAGCGCCGCCACCGAAACCAGGTTTTCCTCTTCCAGCGCCCGGCGGATCAGGTCGGTCCGGCGCAGTTGGCCGATGCCCATATGGATTATATTATTATCTTTTTGTTTGTTTTATGTCAAGTTTTGATTGATTTTGATTGTTTGGCAAACCGGCCCGTTTCGGCCGGGAGTGAGCCTTGTTTTCAGCCGGCGGCCCGGCGGCACCAGCCGGCCAGGCGGACGAGATAGTCGCGGTATTCGGCCAGGGAGACGCCCGGGGGTGTCTGGTGGTCCACGCCGGGAACGTAGCCGCCCCCGGCCATGACCGGTCGGAGGCGTTCGAACTCGGCCTCCACGGCCGCCTCACCCCGGTTGAGGACCATCTTGTCGAAGGCGCCGATGAATCGGTGGCGTGGATGGCGCCGGCGCAGCTCGACGATGTCCACGCCGGCCTGGTGCTCCAGGGGCAGGAAGGCATCCACGCCGGTCGGCGCGAACCACTCCAGCAGGGGGCCGATCTGGCCGTCGGAGTCGATTACCGCCGGCCAGCCGAACTCCTTCAGGCGGGGGACGATGCGCCGGTAGTAGGGGGAAATGAACTCGTCGAAGGTCTTGCGGGAGAGCATCGGGCCGTGGTTGTACGACATGTCCTCGCTGAAGAGGACCAGTTCCGGGCGGATTGTTTGCCGGGCCGCCTCGAGGATCCGGAGGTGGTAATCGGCGAGGTCCTCGATTATCAGGCGCATCGCCTCCGGGTGATCGTAGAAGGCGTAGAGGTGGGCCTCGATGCCGAAGAGTATGCGCGGAAACCAGAAGGGGCCCTCGAGGATCAGGCCGGTGACGATGTCGCGGTTTCGCTGGGCGTCGGCCGCTTCGGCCAGCCAGGCGGTGGCCTGGCCGGTGCCGGGGTAGAGGAAGTCCTTGAGGCGCCGGTAGCCTTCCAGGTCGGCGATCAGCCGGTCCGCTTTTTCGAGCTGGCCGTACTCGGGGCGCATGGCGCTGAGTTTCCTTATCTGGAAACGGTCCAGTCCGAACCAGTCCTGGATCGCGACCACGGCGGTAAGCTCGGCCGGCAACCCCTCGGTCCGCCAGCGCTTGATGGTCTGGTCCCACCAGGGGGCCCACTCGACCACCGGCAGCCGGTCGACCGGCTGGAATTCGAACGTCCGGGTAAAGCGTTCGCGGTTGGTCATCGGCCGATCATCCTTTCACCAGTTCGCGGGGGAAGATGGTGTCCAACCCCAGGATTCCGGCCGGGTCGAGGACCTTCTTGACCGCCACCATCTGGGCGATGCCCTCCCGGCCGTACATGAGTTCCAGCCACTGGTACTTGATTTTGCCGATCCCGTGCTCGGCGGCGATGGTGCCTCCCAGCGCGATGACCTTGAGGGCCGCCTCCCGGTAGAGACCGTAGGCCTCCTCCCGTTCGGCCTCGTTCTTCGGGAAGAAGTTGAAGTGGAGGTGATTCTCGCCGATGTGGCCGAAGAGGACCGTCTCCAGATGGCGGTTGGCGGAACGCATCTCCTGGTAAAAGCGGTAGAGCTCGTGGAAGTGGCGGCCCGGCACGGCGAAATCAAGCGAGACCTTGAGCGACTTGATGGTTTTGAAGTAGTTGTTGATGTTCTCCGGGAGCCGGTGACGGAAGCCGATCAGCTTTTCGTAGGCGGCCGGGTCGGCCCCGACCCAGGTATCGACCAGCGGGTACTTCTCCAGGATCTCCAGCCAGGTTTCCAGTTCGCCGGCCAGACCCTCGACGTAGAAGGCGAACCGGGCTTCGGCCGGGATCTGGGGGAAATCCTGGACCAGGAAGTCCAGGCTGTGCCGGTCGAAATACTCCAGGGAGAGGGTTTCGAGTTTCCGCTGACCGCGGATCTCCTCCAGCAGCGGCAGCATTCGTGCCTCGTCGGAGAGGAAGAGAAGCATGATCATGCGCGGCGGCAGGGCCGGGATCAGTTTCACCTCGACCTCGGTGAAGACGGCCAGCGTGCCTTCCGAGCCGATGAAGAGGTCGATGGCGTCCAGGCCCGGGCGCGAGAAGTAACCGGCCGAGCACTTGATTTCCGGCGTGCGGTAGTCGGGGATCCGGATCACCTTGTTCCCGATTTCCAGACGGCCGTTGGCATCGGCCCTGACCTCGCCCCGGCGCAGGTCGATCACCTCGCCGTCGGAGAGGACCAGGCGCAGGCGGTTTACGTACTGGCGGGTCGGTCCGAAGCGGTAACTGTACTCGCCGGAGGCGTTGGTGGAGACATTGCCGGAGATCATGGCCGTGCGTTCGGTGGGGAAGGGCGGATAGAAGCGGCCGACCCGGTCGATCGCCGCCAGGAACTTCTCGACCACCACGCCGGCCTGGAGAGAGGCCCGCTGCGCGGCTGGATCGATCGTCAGGATGCGGTCGAGCCGTTCCACTGAAATGATGCGGCCGCCGACCGGGATGCGGCCGGCCACGGTCCCGGTGCCGCCGGCCGAGATGGTGAGCGGCTGTCCGGCCTCACTGCATTCCGTCAGCACCCGGACAACTTCGGATTCGTTTTCAGGCAGATAGAGACCGTCGGCCGCGCCCCGGCGGAAGTTGGAACTGTCCTCCAGGTAGCCGGCGATTTCTTCCGGAGCGTTCTTATAGATTATCATTTTTATATTTTAACCCAAACGATTGACGGAAACCAAAATTTCTGTTATCTTTTTTGCGTTGGACCAACGCGAAAAAGGAGATGGAGTGATGATCAAGGTGGCATTGGTTGGCGCTGGTTTCATGGGTGGCATGCATTCGGCCTGTTACCAGGCCGTCGAGGGGGCCGAACTGGCCTGGGTGGTGGACACCGACGCGGACCGGGCCGCCAAGCTGGCCGGCCGGCACGAGGCCCGTCCGACCGTTGACCTGGACGAGGCGCTGGCCGATCCGGCCGTTTCGCTGGTGGATGTCTGCCTGCCGACCGACCAGCACCCGGAGAACGTCATCCGGGCCTGCCGGGCCGGCAAGAACGTCATCTGCGAGAAACCGATTGCCCTTACCCTGGCCGAGGCCGACCGCATGATCGCCGCCGCCCGGGAGAACCGGGTCAGGTTCATGGTGGCCATGGTGATAAGATTCTGGCCGGCTTACCAGCGGTTGACGGAAATTTACCGGAGCGGAGAACTCGGGAAACTGCAGGCCCTGACCCTGCAGCGGGTCTCTTCGCTGCCCACCTGGACCTGGAAGGATTGGATCCTCGACCGGAAGCGCAGCGGCGGCGCGGTGCTGGACATGCACATCCACGATACCGATTTCGCCTACCACCTGCTCGGTCTTCCCCGGCAGATCGAGAGCCGGCTGGCGCCGACCAACCACGGTTTCATCTACTCGGTTTTCAGTTACCCGGGGACCACGGTGATGATCGAGGGCGGCTGGCACGAGGCCCGGAGCTGTCCTTTCTTCTCGGCCTACGAGGCGGTCTTCGAGAAAGGCGTGGTCAGTTACGACACCCGGCTGGTCCCGGACTTCACCATCTACCGGGAGGACCGGAAAGAAAACCCGGTTCTGCCCAGCCGCAAGGGGGGCGGCGACAGCGGCGGAAATATCTCCGACCTGGGCGGTTACTACAACGAGATCGCCTACCTGATCGACTGCCTCGAACGGGGCCGGGAACCCGAACTGGCCAGCGCTCAGAGCGCCCGCGAATCGCTGGCTCTGCTGCTCCAGGAGCTGGAGCAGGCCGGTCTCTGACGCCGCCAACAAAGCTGGCCGGGCCGAAGGCGGACCGTCAAGTTTCAGGTCTCGAATTCGGACCGGAATCAGCTCTGGGAATTACCTTGAGTAATCCGGACCGAAGGCGGACCGGGATCAGCGGGCAAAGGGCCGGGCGTGCCTTCCCAGGTGCTTGGCCAGGCACCGGTAGTGCTCCAGTTCCTCGGCTTCCAGGGTTCGGTAAAATTCCGTCCGGAACCGGTAGGAACCGTCTTCCGTCCGGGCGGTGAGGACCGAGCCGAAGGTTACGTGCAGCATCTGCCGGGTATGAAAATCATCGAGGGAAGCTTCCAGGTCTCCGTTTGAGAGTGCGTTCTCCGGCGGCACCCGGTCGATTTTGGCCGAGACGTGGTAGGAGGCCCGGTCGGTCTCGTAACGTTCGCGGGCGAAACGGTAGATGGCCCGATAAAGTTCCGGGTTGGTGTCGGCAATGGTCCGGACCGCCTCCAGATAGCTGGTGCCGGCCGTCTTCAGGTGAACCCTTCCTTCGGTTACCTCGGCGATCGTCGGGTAGAGGCTGAATTTATCCGAGCCGGAGTGGATGGAAATCTTGTAATTCCCGAGCTGCCGGGCCACCGCCCGGTGGCGGATCAGCTCCTTCCGGAATTCATCCAGGTTACCGATGTAGTCCACCCCTTTTTCGAAGCGGCCGACGAAGCGCGGCGCCAGGCTGACCCAGGTCACCCCGGCCCGGGCCAGTTCCGAGGCCACGAAATAATGTTCGCCGACGGTGGTGGGCGTCAGTGTTTCGTCGACCGACATCTCGAGTTCGAAGGTGCGTCCGGCCGCGGCCGATTTCAGGGTCTGGTACATCATCACCGTGTGTTTGATGGCCCGGCCGTATTTGACGGCGGCCCGGAGCAGTTCGGTCTCCGAAAACTCCAGGCTGCTTCCGCCGGGCAGTTTTACCTTGCCGGACAGGTATGATTTGCGCAGGCGGTCCAGGTTGAGGTCGGGCGCCTCGGCCCCCAGGCCGCGGCACTTGGAAAGCAGCGTTTCGGGGGCGTCGGTGTCGGCCTGGTTGTCAACCTGGTCGCCGGGGTCGATCGTAAAAAGGGTGAAGCCGGCCCGCAGGCAATCGGCCAGATCGGCCGGGGTCTTGAGATGGTCGGCGTCCGAACCGAAGCCGTCGGTGTAGCCGGTCTGGAAGATGCCCCAGAGGGCCTCGTCCATGACCTGCTGCGGGTGGCGGCCGGTGCGAGCCATCTCCCGGATGGACTGCTGGGCCAGGTAAGGAAAGAGGTTGGTTCCTTCGATGGCCCGGATGTGGCCGGGCGTGGCCAGGCCGAGCCGGTCGCCCAGGCCGATCGAGGTCCGCCCTTCCGAACGGACCGGCCGCAGGTAATCGAGGGCCTTCCGAAGCGCGGCGGCGTTGGCCGGCGTGAGTTCTCCCACCAGTATCCGGCCGGCGATCATCGTTCCTTCAAAGCCGGCCCGGCGCAGGTCAGTCTCATCCCCTTTGACCAGCAGCTGTTTCCCCTTTTCGGAACGGGCCAGCGCGTAGGTTCGCCCGGCCGTGGCCACCGTGGAATCCGGGTAGACCTCCAGGTTCGTGAACTCCGCCTGGAGTTCGGTCGTTCGGCCGGGTGCCTTCTGAAATTCAAGTTCGGCCATGTTGCCTCCCTTAGCGTTTGCGGTAGTCGGCCAGCGGAACGTGATCCTGGATGCGGATCGCCCGGCCCCTGGCGATGGAACGGTTGGCCGCCGCCCCGATCAGCATCGAGATGGCGCCCTCGTATGAACCGGCCATGTGGTTCAGGGGATCGGGCAGGTCGCCCCGGAAGAGCATCCGCCGCAGCCGGGTATCGCCGCCACCATGGCCGCCGGTGGCCTTGGGCACCTGGTAGGTGATCCGCTCGTTCCGCCGGTTGAAGAAGGTGACCGTCTGGTGCGTGCCGCCGGTGCTGTCGCCGCTCTGGTACTCGGCGACCTCGATCCGGCCGTCGGTGCCGCTGACGCTGGCCCGGAATCCCTCGTAGGGGGAGTGGGCGACCAGCGAGTAAGTCAGCAGGGCGCCGCCGGAATACCGGACGTTCACGCTCATGCTGTCCTCGATGTCGATTTCTTCGGAGAAGACGCAGCCGTCGCGGTGGTACCCGTCATGTTTCTCCGCTTCCAGGTACATCTTGACCATTCTTTCGTTGGCGGTGAGATCGAAGTAAAACTCGCAGCTGGAACGGTGGCGGCAGGTCAGGCAGCGCTGGCCGCGTTTTTTCCGGTTCGGCCCGTAAAAGCGCAGGCTGCCGAAGGCGTTGACCACTTCCGGTTCTTCGCCCACCCACCAGTTAATGGCGTCAAAATGGTGGGTGGCCTTGTGGACCAGCAGCCCGCCGGAGTTTTCCTTGCGCCGGTGCCAGCGGCGGAAATAATCGGCGCCGTGGCGGGTGTCCAGCAGCCACTCGAAATCGACGTTGAGGATGGTGCCGACCAGGCCGTCCCGGAGCAGTTCCCGGATCCTGGTTATGTAGGGGGTGAACCGGTAATTGAAGGTGACAATGACCTTGCGGCCGGTGCGGGCCTCGGTCTCCAGGATCTGGCGGCACTTCTCCAGGTCAACGGTCATCGGCTTCTCGGTGATCGCGTCCAGGCCGGCCTCCAGGGCCCGGATGATGTACTCGTGGTGGTACCGGTCGACCGTGGTGACGATGACCGTTTCCGGCCGGGTCTCCCGGATCATCCGGTCGTAATCGGTGTAGGTCCGGCAGTCCAGCCGGCAGAATTCCTTGACGTAGGCGGACCGGACCGGGTTGGGGTCGAAGATGCCGACCACCTCGGCGACATCGGCGTACTCTTCCTTGAGTGGATAGGCGTACATGCCCAGGCCCCGGCCGCTGGCACCGACCAGGGCGTAGCGTTTGCGCTGCTTCATCCTTTTTTTCCTCGTTCCTTAGCGTGATCGGGCGCCCGCGTTTCTACAGGTACTTCTTGAAGAAGTCGAAGGCCCGGCGACCGCTGAAGGCGTGCGGTCCGGGATGGATGTCGGTCCAGAGATCGGCTGCGGCCTCGGCGGCCCGGTAGATCCGTTCCACGCCCCGGTAGCCCTCGAGCTGGTCCTGGATAAAGAAGCAGGTGTCGTAGATGCCCATTTCCAGCAGCAGTGGCCGTGGGGCGATGAGTCCGGCGATATCGTCGGTGTCGAAGTATCGGTAGAGGTTGGGGACCATCTGGGAGCCGCACCAGTTGGCGCGCTCGATGGCAAAGCCCCGCCAGGAATTCACATAGCCGATGATATCGGCGGCCCGGATGCGCGGTTCGACGGCCGTGGTGAAGGTGGTCATGGTGCCGCCCTGGGAGAGGCCCATCATCCCGATCCGGTCCGGATCGACCTCGGGCCGGGTCTGGAGATAGTCGACGCAGCACTTCATGTCCCAGATATTCAAGGTCAGCGTGTAGACACCCAGCATGGCTCCCTTGAGAAAATTGATATTGCAGGGATCGCGGCCGGGGAAGGGGTCGGCGCCGTCGCGCCGTTCGCCGAAGACGCGCAGGTCGGGCGCCAGGGTGATAAAGCCGGCCCGGGCCATCTGCTCGGCGTAATTATAATTGTGCGCGGCGATGTTCTGCTCGACGGCCGCCGAGCTCCGGAATCCGGCCACGGCATCCTTGCCGTGGAGGCCGTGGCCGTGGCTGCAGAGAATGGCCGCCTGCTTACGGTCGGCGGCCATCCGGCGCGGCTTGAGCAGTAGGCAGGGAACCGACATGAACGCCTCGGAATTGAGCACTACCCGTTCCCGGACCAGATCGCCCTCGGTTACCGAGTATTCCACCTCGGCTTGCAACGGCACCGGTTTCGGGAAATCGCCCAGCAGTTCCAGCAGTTTCGGCAGCGCCTTTTTCCGCCAGGTCCGCCAGTCGTTCCGGCTCCGGCCCCGGAAAGCCAGCAAAGGTTTCCAGTCTTCGAATTTCCGGTTCCAGTAAGACTGCATCGAGAAATTCCGTCGGGCGGACATGTTTCGATAGCCTCGGATTCGGGTTGCCCGTTTCAGGCGGGCCGGTAGTTGTTGACCAGGTCGGCGACGATCTTCACCCGGTCGAAATCGGCGTCGGATGGAACATTGTCGCTCATGCCGAGCGCGAAAAGGTTTCCATGCGGCACCCGGGGCAGCAGGTCTTTAATATAGGCGGCCAGGTCCCGGCGGTCGCCGCCCTGGGGGCACATCAGGACCGAGGGTACGCCGCCCTGGATGACCACCTCCGGCCCGACCGCCTCCAGCGCTTCGGGAATGGTCAGCCGGGCCATCGGGGCCACCGAGACCGCCTCGATCACATCCAGGCCGCTGCCGGGCACCAGTGGCAGCAGGTGTTCGGTTCGGCCGCACCAGTGGCCCTGGTAGATCTTGCCGGCCCGGTGCAGGATTTCGGCCACCCGGCGGAAGTAAGGGACGGCCAGGCGCTTGAAGAGGTTCGGCGGCGTGGTCCACTCGTCCATATTGTCGCCCTGCTGAACGACCAGCGCCGGTCCGCTTGCCAGCAATTCGGCCCCGGCCAGATTAACCCGCGCGATCACCTCCATCAGTTCCTCGACCAGCTCCGGGTAATCGGCGTAGAGATAGATGCCGGCCTGGTAACCGGCTTCCTGCTTGGCAAAATGTATGTAAGGGAAGCAGAATGGAAGTCCGACCAGAGAGATGCCGTCCTCGCCCACTTCCGCTTCGCTCTCGAGGAAAGAAGTGAAATCGGCCTTGAGGCTGGTATGCTCGAAGAGGTATTTGACCACCGGGATATCCTCGGCCCGCTTGATCCGGTGCTCCATCAGGTAACAGGTGCGTGCCGAGTCGTCGGCGTACTCGTGCAGGGTGCTGACGGTTCCGACCGGCGTCCGGTATTCGGTCCGGCGCCGCCGCCCGTCATCCCGCTCGGTCACCTCGACCGTCGGGTCCAGCACCGGCTCCAGGACGTTGGTGCGGACCCAGAGGGTGGCACCGACCGCCCGGACCAGGTCGTTCCGGCTCAGCCCGGCGTAGGCTTCCGGTATCCGGCCGTTGGCCCGGTTGACCCGGTACCA
Source organism: candidate division TA06 bacterium (assembly GCA_022704925.1). GTDB lineage: Bacteria > Ratteibacteria > UBA8468 > MWAK01 > MWAK01 > MWAK01. Next base: position 38,978 of record JAKJFK010000001.1, read on the forward strand.
GTAGTCGAAATTAGGCACGAAGGGCAGGCGGTCGCCGTTGCCCCTGGTCAGAATACGGGTATAATTTTCCCGCCTGGTAAGCATGGGTTTTCTGCCTCGCGGTTTTTCAGGCCGGCCGCGGCCTTTTTCAGAGCCAGCCGGTCAGTTTCGCCAGTTCCCGGCTGTAATGGATGAAGTCGGCCCAGGAGATGTCGGGCGGTACGCCGTGGTCACACGAGGGAACGTAGCCGCCGTCAACCAGCATGGGCGGTATCACGCGCTGGAGTTCGGCCTCGATCACCGCTCCGCCCTTGGCGATGGCCCGCTTGTCGATGCCGCCGTGGTAGGCCATGCTGCGGCCGAACTGCTTCCGGTAGGCGGGCAGGTCATTGCCGGCGGCCACTTCGATCGGCTGGCAGGAGTTAATGCCCGACTCGATCCAGAGCGGAATCAGTTCGCCGATGTAGCCGTCGGAGTCGACGTCGATGATCCGGCAGCCGCTCCGGCGGGCCGCCGCCGACCAGGTCTGCCAGCAGGGCATCAGGAAACGGCGGGCCATGGCGGGTGAGATCATGCTCTTGGCCTTATAGGCCATGTCCTCGGAGAAACCGAAATGATCCGGGGCGACGCGGGCAAAGATCCGGTCCAGGATCGTCATGATGAAATCGCGCCAGAAGAGGGCCATCTCCTCGACCAGTTCCGGGTCCTCGGCCATGAAGAGGCAGAGATTTTCAAAGCCGCACCAGTTGCGCAGCTGCCAGAAGGGGCCGTTGAACCAGATGCGCAAAACGTAATCCCGGTCGGCCAGCTGCCGGCAGCGGACCTCGAAGTCCTCGGGAAAACGGCCGGGCGTGTCGGGGTTGAAGCGTTTTTTCATGGCATCCCAGTCGGCCCGGTTTTCGACCGGATGGCGGTGGTACTTGCGGGTTACGAAGTCCTTGGCGCTGCGCAGGTAGGTAAAATCGTACCGGTCGGAGACCTCGACGATCTCGCCCCGGATGGTCTGCATCAGGTAATGGCCGTCGCGGTGCTCAAGAATCTTCTCTTCGAAGGCCGGCATCAGGTCGAAGTTGACCCCCAGGTTGACCTGCGGCTTGGTTGTCTCCGGTTGGATCCCCAGCGTTTCCATCAGGACTTCAGACCAGGGGCGGTCGGCCGGGAGGCCCTCCTGGTGCCAGCGCTTGAGCGTGGATTCGCGGGGGCCGCCCGGCAGCAGCGGTAACCGGTCCGGTTTGCCAAAGGTGAGCGCCTCGATCCATCTTTCTCTTGCGTTCATTGTTTTCCCCCCGGTTTTTTCCGTTGATGGTTTAAATAGCGGCCCGGCCGGCTGATCCAGCCGTGATTATTTATCCTCAATTTTAACATTTTAAGTTTTTTTTGCCTATTTATCACGGCGAACGGGGAAGGATTGGACGTTGGATCCGGGGCGAAGCTGGAGGCCGGCCGGGTTTCAGCGGGCCGGGGTTGGGCCGGGACAGTTAAGGTGGCGAAGCTGGATTCTTTCTTCGAGGCGGATGGGGTGACCGCCGGCATCCTCTCCCTCCCAGGTGAAAATGGCGACCCCGTTGCACAGCAGGTGGGGGCGCGAGGAGATCCAGTAGGTGTCCCGGGCGCTGCCGCCGGCCTCCACCCTGATTCTCGGTCTTGGAATCCGGGCGTCATTCTCTCCCATCCAGAGGCCGCCGCGGGGATCGAGGATGAATCCCTGTCCGCTGACCCGGTAACCGATCTGCCCGCCGCGTTCGTAGAGTTGGGTTGTCCACCTCCAGCGGGGTCCTGGGGCGTTGACGTCTCCGTCGTCGGCGTCGACCACGGCCGAAACGACGATCTCCGGGACCGCCTTCCGCCCGGCCAGCCAGGCCAGCCTTTCCCGGGCCGCGGCCGCGTGTTCTCCGGACGGGAATTGTTCCAGGTAGGCCCGGTAATCCGAGTGCCAGTCGGTCTCCCGCGCCTCCCGGAAGCGGAGCGGATCGAGCCGCTCCCTGGCCAGTCCGGCGGCCGGCCCGGCCGGGTATTCCGAAAGGTACCGTTCGCAGTTCTCGATGGTCGCCTTGCTTCTGATCTGCCCGGCCAGGGCGGCTTCCCCGGCCGGTTCGGTGTTGGACACGGCCGCTTCCGCCGGCGGCGCCGGGGCGGCCGGTTTCTTCAACCTCGACCGGGCCGCGCCGGCGAACTTTCCGGCCGGGTAAGCCTTCAGGTAATCCCTGAGTGCGGCCGGCGTCTTTTCAGCCAGGCAGGCCCGCCAGAAGACATTCTCCGGGATTTTGATCAGTTCTCCCAGAACCCAGCCGGAGCCGCCGGCGTGCTCCACCCGGAACCATTCCTTCTTCTTCTCGAGGAGCCGGATTTTTTCGCCCTGGTTGACCTTGGCCAGGATATCCGAATGGAGATCGGGCATGGCCCGGACCCGGGCCGCCGAGACGCGTACCGTGGCTTCGCCGAGCGGCTCGGCCGCCGGGCAGCCGGTCAGCCGGAATAAAAGGATGCTTCCGGTCAGCACGGCTGCGGTGACCTTGAGAAATCTGGTTCGGAGGGAGCGGAAACGGTCCGTCATTTTCGGAAATGGTCGTAGCCGGGATGCCGGGGCCGGTAAGGGCGGCCGTTGGCGGTCACCCTTACGCCCCGGCCGGCCGGCAGCACCTCGCCCACCACGAAGCATCCGGATCGGCGGGCCGCCCCGGCTTGGGAGGCAGGGATCGTGAAGAGCAGTTCGAATTCCTCGCCGCTGACCAGGGCCTCTCCAGGTGCGGTCCCGGGCACGACGGGTATCTCCTCCAGCCGGATGATTCCGCCGACCCGGCTCTCTTCCGAAATCCGGGTGAAGTCGCCCAGCATTCCGTCGGAGATGTCGATCATGGCGGTGGCTTTCAGTTCCCGCCTGATCCGGCGCGCCTCACTGACCCTGGGCAGGAAGGAGAGGTGGCTTTTCGGGCCGCGGCCCAGCGGGCCCGAGACGCAGATCAGGTCGCCCGGCCGGGCGCCCGAGCGGCGG
>JAKJFK010000247.1 GCA_022704925.1 candidate division TA06 bacterium
GCCGGCGCGGCTCGTCGGTGAAACGGCCGGACTTCTCGGTGATCAGGAGGCGGCCGCCGGACTCGACGAAGCCGGTCAGGAGGGCGACCTGTGCATCGCTGATGAACTCGGCGTCCGGCAGGATGAGCAGGTCGAACTCCTTCAGCCCTTCCGGGGTCAGCTGCTGATCGAAGATGATGCTGAAGGGGATCCGGTGGTTGAAGAGGGTCTGCTCGAGGACGAAGGCCGACAGGTGGGTGTCGGTGGAGACGAAGGCCAGCGAGAGGTGGCTGCGCCAGAGACCGATCCGGGCGGCCGGCCGCAGGTTGGCGTAGAGGCCGCGGTTCCGCCGCTGGTGTTCGAGCAGTTCGGCCACGCCGGGCTGGGCCGGGTTCAGCGGCATCCGGCCCGGTTCGGCGTAGCCCCAGGCGTGGTTGATGCCCGGGTGGCCGGTGAAGGTCAGGTTGGCGGCCAGCGTCTCCTCGTCCTTGTAGCCGCCCAGCACCTCCTTGTCGAGGCGGCGCAGGAAGTTGGCCCCCCGGAACTTGACGGTCGAGGGATAGATGGCGGCCGGGTGTTCCTCGGACCGGTAGTCGGGGTTTTCGTCCCAGACCGCGTCGGCGTATGCGGCCTGGGCGCCGTGGTCGACGCCGTGGGTGAAGGCGTGGTTGACGCCCCGGATGCACTGGCCGTTGGAATCGACGCCGATGGCGGGATTGAGGGAGCGGGCGTACCCGGCCAGGTCGCGGAAGTAGTCGGTGACCTGCCAGCAGCGGAAGAGGATCCACTCCTGCATCAGGGGGCATTCGACCCGGTCCAGGTCCCAGGGGCCGGTGAAGCGCAGGTAGAAGTTGGGCGCCCGGAAGGTCTCGAAGCCGGGGTAGCCGAAGCGGCGCTTCTGGCTGGCCGGGTCCGGGTACTTGCGGTAGAGGAACTTTTTGAAGGCCTCCTGGCAGTAGCGGCAGTGGCAGCTCTCCGGTTCCGGCCAGACCTCCAGGTTGTCGAAGTGCAGCCAGTCGGTCTTGACGTAGTTGACCGCCCGCTCGATCTGGCGGCGCATCCGTTCCCGCCAGCCGGGCGAGTTGAAGCAGGCCAGCCAGCGCCAGGTCTGCTCGCCGCCGTAGTGGACCTTGCGGCCGTCGTGGGTCACCACCGCCCAGTCCTCGCACTCCGGGTAATCCTTGAGCATCGACTCGTAGTAGACGGTGTTGGCCAGGTAAACCCCGTGGCGCAGGCCGTGCTGGTGGCAGAGTTCGGCCTGAAGGCGGGCCCGCTCCTGCTCCTCGGCCTGGTCGGTGTCACCCAGGCCGCGGTCGAACTGGCTGACCAGCAGGGTGATGCCCAGTTCCTTGAGGCGGAGGATGTGCGCCTCGGTGTACTCCCAGAGGTAATCGGCCTCCTCGTTCTCGTTCGGTATGTGTCGGCGGATGCGTCCGGTGATCGGGTGCCAGCCGCCGGCCACCGTCAGGCCCGATTCCTTCCACCAGGGCAGTTTCTTCTCCATGCCTCTCCTTGGCTTTTTTTCGCCCCCGGAACGGGGGGTGGAAAAGCAACCGAAAAGTATATGTTTATCTATTGATTAGAACCTTTTGACAAAGGTATCCACTATGATATAATATCTTTTTAAAAAATGCCAAATCCGGTATCCCTTCCATAAGAAAAAGAGGAAGCGGTCATGAGGCTTGGATTTTCGAGAGGGTTCTGGCTGGGGTTGGTCTGCTTCTTTTTCCTGTCCGTTCCGGCCCGGGCGGCCGGCCGCTACTTCGAGGCCGAAGAGATCGGCTCCCTGCTCCGCTATCCCTACGACAACGAGGCGGCGCCCGGCTGGTACAGCCGCGAGGCCAGCCTGCGCATCTGGGGCGCGCCGGGGCGCGGCTACTGTGCGGCCATCCACGCCAACGCGCCGGCCGGCGGCCGGATCATCAGCCGGCCGCTGGCGGAGCCGGTCCCGGCCGGCAAGTACCGCCTCTTCCTGCGGGTGGTCGGCCCGACCAGCCCCGAGGAGGATACGGTGGTGCGGGTGGGCCTGGGCGCGGCGAAGGCCGATGTCACCTGGAAGAGCACCAAGAAGCGCTTCACCTGGCTGCCGGGCGTTGAGATCACGCTGGCGGCGCCGGCCGCGAGCATCAGCCTGGAGGCGGTCCAGTTCGGCGGCCGCGGCTACGGCGGCCATACCGAGCCGCTGAACCGGAG
>JAKJFK010000248.1 GCA_022704925.1 candidate division TA06 bacterium
CCCGTAATGATCCTCCTCGCCGGCGATGTCGGTCAGGATCAGGTAATCCTCCCCCTCCTTGATCATGCCGAGGGCAACGCCGCCCATGGCCTCCTTGACCGGCACTCCGGCATCCATCATGCCCAGCGAACCGGCGCAGACGGAGGCCATCGAGGAAGAGCCGTGCGATTCCAGGATGTCGGAGACGATCCGGATCGTGTAGGGGAATTCCGCCTCATCCGGCAGCGAGTAATTCAACGCCCGTTCGGCCATGGCTCCGTGTCCGATTTCCCGGCGTCCGGGACCGCGCATCGGGCGGGTTTCGCCGACGCTGAAGGGCGGGAAGTTGTAGTGCAGGGTAAAGCGTTTCCGGGTCTCCTCCAGCAGTCCTTCGATCCGCTGTTCATCCGCCCAGGTTCCCAGCGTGATCAGTGCCAGCGCCTGGGTTTCGCCGCGCCGGAAGAGGGCCGAACCGTGCACCCGCGGCAGGATGCCGACCTGGCAGGAGATCGGTCTCAGCTGGGTGGCCTGGCGTCCGTCCATCCGGACCCGGCTGGTCAGGATCTGGCGGCGCACCCGCGTCCGCAGTTCCCTTTCGAAGACGCCCTGGACTTCCTTGGGGGCCACTTCGGGACCCACCGCGGCCAGGACCTCCTGCCGGATTCCCTCGAAGAAGGCGGCCCGTTCAACCTTCTGGGCGTACCTGGTGACCTCGCCGAAGCGGCTGTCCAGGATTGAAATAACCGTGTCTTCCCAGGGCTGTTTCTCGGGTTCGGGCAGCGCCGACTTCTCCGGCATGAATTCGTCCTTGAAGAACTGGACGATCTTCCGCGCCTCCTGTTCGCCGAAGCCAACCGCCTCCAGAACTCGGTCTTCGGGCAGGTTGCGGGCAGACCCTTCCAGCATCAGCAGCGATTCGGTCCCGGCCATCACCACCAGGGAAAGCTCGCTCTTCTGGAGATCGGTGACCGAGGGGTTGACGACCAGTTGCCCGTCAACCAGGCCGACCCGGACCCCGGCCACTACATCTTTGGCCTTGATGGGGCCAAGGGTGACCGCGGCCGAGGCGCCCAGGACGGCCAGCATGTCCGGTTCGACCTCGGGATCAAAGGAAAAGACGAAGGAGCAGACCTGGATTTCCCGGTTCAGGGTCTTGGGGAAGAGCGGCCGGATGGTCCGGTCGATGAGCCGGCAGGTAAGCACTTCCTTCTCGGTCGGCCGGCCCTCCCGCTTGAAGAATCCGCCCGGGAACTTGCCGGCAGCCGAAATGTGCTCCCGGTACTCCACGGTCAGGGGCAGGAAGTCCTGCCGATTCTCGAGCTCCTTGCCGAAGACCAGGGTGGTCAGGACCATGGTCTCGCCGGAGCGGACCATTACCGAGGCGGTCGCCTGCTGGGCGAACGTCTCGGTATCAAAGCTGATTGTCTTTCCGCCAATTTCAATTTCCTTCTTCATTTCCATTCCTTTGCTTGAATTGCTTCCGCCGGACAAACAGCCGATAGGTCCGTTCTGGGCGGGAGAAACACCAGTCAAAAATTATCTATAACGCTCAAACAGAATGAGCTCAGGAGTGCGCTTTTTTAAAAGAGGGGTATTTTTCCGATCAAAATGCGATTTGGTGAAAAATGCGGCCTTCTTTTTCTTTTTCCCGTCTTTTTCCTGTTTTATCCTGCCCGTGATTACTTGCGCAGGCCAAGCTTGGAGATTACCTTGTCGTAAGTGGAGGGATTCAACCTTTTCAGGTAGCTGAGCAGTTTTCGCCTCTGGCCGATCATGACCAGGAGTCCGCGCCGCGAGTTGTGATCCTTGGCGTGGGTCCGGAAATGATCTCCCAGCCGGTTGATCCGTTCGGTCAAGAGGGAGATCTGGACCTCCGGGCTGCCGGTGTCCTTGCCGTGCCGGTGAAACGAACTGATCAGGTTGGTTTTTTCTTCTGCGGTAAGCATTTTACCCGTGAGATTCGCGTTCTTCTGGCTTCCGATTTTCGGAGAAAGTATAACCCGGGTTCGCTTTCGTTGTCAAATTGGGGTATAATTCTTCATAAATTCTTTTTCGCCAATCCCCGGTTCCGCCAGATTCCGACAGAGTATGAACTACACCTTCTTCATCGCCCGGCGTTATTTCCGCCGCAGCCGGGGCGGCTATCTCTTCCTGACCAGCCTTTTCGCCATTATCAGCGTGGCGGTCGGGG
>JAKJFK010000249.1 GCA_022704925.1 candidate division TA06 bacterium
CCCAGCGGCCGTTCCCGTCCATGATGATGGCAACGTGCATCAGTTTTTTTGACTCTTGAGAATGGCCGCCACCCGGGCCAGGTCTTCGGGGGTGTCCACTGAAGGACTGTCGAAGGGCGTCACCACCGCGCGGAGTCGCACGCCGTGTTCCAGGGCGCGCAACTGCTCCAGGCGCTCGATTTTTTCCAGCGGCGTCGGCGGCCAGGCGGCGAATTCCTGCAGGAATTTCCGCCGGTAACCGTAGATGCCCAGGTGCTTGTAGACGCTGCTCTCCGGGAGCCGTCCCCGGTTGTCGCGGTCGTAAGGTATGGCCGCCCGGGAAAAGTAGAGGCAATCAGAGTTCCGGTCCAGGACGGTTTTGACGGCGTTGGTATCCTCCCAGTCCTCGGGCCTGGTCAGCGGGGTTACCGCCGTGGCCATCTGCACCGAGGGATCGTCAAAGGATCTGGCCACCGCGTCGATCACTTCGGGTGCGATCAGCGGCTCGTCGGCCTGGAGGTTCAGGTAAACGTCTCCATCCAGTTCGGCGGCCAGGGCGGCGATCCGGTCGGTTCCGCAGATGAAGTCCCCGGCCAGTTTCCGCACCCGTCCCCCGAAGGCGCGGACGGCCTCCACCACGCGGTCGTCGTCGGCGGCCACCCAGATTTCGGCCAATCGTTTTGACTCGCCGGCCCGGCGGCAGATGTGTTCAATCAGGGGGCGTCCGGCCAGGTCGGCCATGACCTTGCCCGGGAAACGCTTGGACTGGTAACGGGCGGGTATGATTCCGATCACCTTCATGGGCGGGGTTCCTTTTGGGGCTTGTCTGTTTCAAGGATTCGGATGATCTCCCCGGCGATAGCCTCGGGAGTCCGTCCGGTGGTTTCGAGACATTGGCCGGCCCGCTGGTAATAAGGGAGGCGTTTTTTCAGCATTTCGCGAATCCGCGTTTCCCGGTCAGGCACGTTCAGCAGGGGCCGGTGGCGCTGGGAAGCGGTCCGACGGGCGATCTCGGCCGGGTCGGCCAGGAGCGCGAAGATCAGTCCGTTCGAGCCCAGGTTGGTCATGTTTTCAGGATCGAGGACCGCCCCGCCGCCGGTGGCGATGACCGTCCGATCGGCCTCGGCCAGCGAGGCGATCACTTCGCTTTCCAAAAGGCGGAAGGCCGTCTCGCCGTCCCGGTTGAAGATCTCGCTTATCGGTCGTCCGGCTCGGGCTTCAATCAGGTCGTCGGTGTCCAGGAACCGGTAGCCGAGTCTTCGGGCCAGGATTTTGCCCACCGCGGTTTTGCCGGTGCCCATGAAACCGGTGAGGACGATTTTCATTGGAAGGCGAGCCGGGGTTCAGGCTCCGTTTTTCCGGAGCCGAAGATCCGGCAGGGTGTCGCCGCCGTACTTTTCCAGGACGGCGTCGGCCAGAACCAGGGCGGTCATGGCCTCGCCCACCACGGCGGCGGCCGGAACCGCGCAGAAATCGGACCGCTCGCGGTGGGCCAGGGACGGCCGGCCGCTGGCGATATCCACCGTGCGCAGCGGCCTGGATTGGGTGGGAATGGGTTTCATGGCCGCCCGCAACAGAAGCGGTTCACCGTTGGTGAGGCCGCCCTCCAGTCCGCCGGCCCGGTTGCTCTTCCTGAAGTAACCGCGGCCAGGGTCATGGAAGATTTCGTCCTGGACCCGGGAGCCGCTTCGGGCGGCCGCCTGGAACCCGGCGCCGATTTCCACGCCCTTGATGGCCGGTATTGAAGCCAGGGCCTGGGCCAGCCGCCCATCCAGCCGGCGGTCCCAGTGGACGTAACTGCCCAGGCCGACCGGCAGTCCGGTTACCGTGATTTCAAAGATGCCGCCCAGGGATTCTCCCCGGGCCTTTACCCGGTCGATCAATTCGGCCATCCGGTTCTCGGCGCTTACCGATCGGCAGCGCAGCCGGCTGGCCTCGATCCGTTCGTAATCGTCGGGAGGATTGAAACGGCTCCGGTCGGTGACGCTCCCGATTCGAACCACCCGACTGTAGATGTTGATTGATAAAGCGGCCAGGAGTTTTCGGGCCGCGGCCCCGGCGGCCACCCGGGCGGCGGTCTCGCGGGCGCTGGCCCTTTCCAGCACGTTCCGGATGTCGCTGAAACCGTATTTGACCAGACCGGCCAGGTCGGCATGTCCCGGCCGGGGGCAGGTGACCGGCTCGG
>JAKJFK010000250.1 GCA_022704925.1 candidate division TA06 bacterium
TCCTCCCGCCAGAGCAGCCCGGCCGGCCGGCCGCCCGACTCCGGAAAAGAAAAAACTCCGACCTCCTCCCGTCCGGAAACCGGAACCTCCGGCGGCGGAACAATCAACCGCCGTTCGGCCCCCTTCGGATCGCCATCCAGCAGGCGCATCACTTCCGGACGCAGAACGTAGAGGAATTCAGCCGCCGCCACCCGCCGGGACTTCGAAAAATTGTAAATCTCCTCGTGGGCCACCCGGCGTACCTCCAGGTCCTTTTCCCGCCAGTTCACTCTTACCCGGCCGGAACAATTATCGGCCGACTCGCAGGCGCGGTCCGCTTCGACAAAAAAAGCGGGCATGCGCATCATCTCCTCGATCAACCCGGCCGGCGACCAGCCGACGGCGACCCGGTCTCCGTCCAGACGGGCGGCCAGCCGGTCAAACTCGAAGACCACCAGCCGGCGGCGGCCGGCGGCGCGCTTCTCCAGCAGCCGGCGGGCGGCCAGTTCAACCAGGCCGGGATTGATGCCGAATCCCAGCCAGTGCGGTGCTTCGGTCTTCAGCGGCGTCAGCCAGTAAGGCGCGAGCCGGCTCAGGCGGTTTTCAGCGGGGGCGGCGGCCAGGGAACCGGCGGCAGCGTCCAGGTAGCCGGCGCCGCGGCCGGCGGCCTGGCGTCGCAGTAACAGATGGTCCAGGCCCAGGGTCAGGTTGAGCACCAGCGCCGAACCATAAGGGAATTTAACCAGGAAAGATCCGAGAACCCCGGACCGGGAAAGATCGGCCAGAACCGTTTCAGCATTCTTCCGTCCGGCCGGCAACCGCATCGGCGCCTTGTCGATGACCAGCACCCGTCGGAAACCGTTCAGTTCCGACTCGGCCAGATGCAGGAAGGAACGGCCAATGCCGCCGTCGCCCAGCAACAGAAGGTTTTCAAAACGAAGACAACGGCGGTGCATGGTCACCTCCCTTGAATCACCGGCAAAACCCGGAGTCCGACCGGCCTTAATCCAGGGCGAAAAAACAATTTTCCGACAACGCCATCGATTACCTGGCTGCTTCTCGATTGTGAAACGGCTTCTTTTAAAGAGCCGAAAACGAAACCGCCTCGCATTGTATAACAAAAAAAACCGGCGTGACTATCTTAACATAGTTTGCAATTAAAGACTAATTTTTTCTGCCGGAACAGATTGGATCGCCGGGGCCGGAAAGACGGGATAATCCGTTGGGCCGGGAGGGGATCGGAAAAACCGGTGATAACGCAACCAACCAAATTGTTCCCGTTAAAAAACCTTCATTATCAAGGAACAACGTCCGTATAGGCCGCCATAAAGGCCGACCGGTCATAAAGCGCCTGCAATGAAATGCGCCGTCGTTTCAGGAGCCGGCGGAACTCCTCCCGGCGGGCGCTGACCAGGCCGACATGCAGGCGCATCAGCTGGCAGTACTGGAAAAGGCGCTCGGGCGTGCCGGTCAGGGCCTCGACCGGACACCGGCCGCCGCAGTAGGCCTCGACCCCGCACTCCGGACAGCCGAGCCGTTCCTTGTAGCCGGCCAGCCGGGCCAGTTCGGCCTCGCGCAGTTCCACCGAACCGTCGGCGGCCACCGAGCCGATGGCCAGCTCGGGCGGCAGGTCGGCACAGGCGAAGACCCGGCCGCCGCCGAGATCGTAATTCCCGGCCGCCTCCACCCCGCAGGCGGTGGTGCCGCGCCGCCGGCCGGTAAAGAGGTAAAGCAGGAGTTCGTCGAGATGGATGATCTTCAGCGGCCGGCCGGCGGCCAGCCGATCCAGGCAAACATCCAGGACCCGCTTCAAATCGCGTTCGTACCGGGCCAGGTAGGCCGGGAAATCCCGGTAGGGCTCGTCGGTCTCGACCCAGTGCCAGAAGAAGTGGCTGGCCAGACCGCGCCCTTCCAGGTAAAGAAACTCCCGGAAACAGTCCAGCAGCGACTGTTCCTCCCGGAGCGTCGACCATTGGAGCACCGGACCGGTCCGCACCTCGGCCAGCCTTTCCAGGCTCCGGTGAATGCGCTCCAGGCGGGTGCCGCTCCGGACCGAATCGTGCTGGCGGGTCCGGCCGTCGATCGAGACCGAATAGAGCCAGAGGCGCCGCATGAGTTCCGGGTAACGCTCCAACGCGGCGGCGATGAGCTCGCCGCTGGTGTAAAGCAGGTAGCGGAC
>JAKJFK010000251.1 GCA_022704925.1 candidate division TA06 bacterium
TGGAGGAACTCACGATTTCGGCGGTAGGATTCGGCGCCGCGAGGTTTTCAATAAGACTTGGATATCGGGGTGTGAGGGGAAACAGATTGATTATCGTGCCTTGCGGATTTGTGGTTTTGATCCGATCGACAATGCGGCTGGGTTTTATTCCGTTGGATACAGAGAGTTAAGAGTGTTCTTGAGCATCAGGTTCAAGGCCCGCTTCCCGGCCGTGGTTTTGAAGTACCCTTCCCGCTTGAGCGCGTCTTTTTTTAACAGGAAGTATTCACAGAAGATCAGTTCAAAAGGCCGGCGCGGGGAGGTGTTTTTTGAAGAGCCGTGGAAGTGTTCAGTAAGACGTTGTTTAAGGTTGGAAGTGTAACCGACATAGAACCGTTTGTCTTGCAAGCTGTAGAGAACATAGACACAATGAGGAAGTTTCATGAAAGGCGAATGGTTTGCGACGGTTTTTAATTCGTCTGAAACGCAATTCAGAAACAACAGGGCCGTGAAGCAGAGTCCTTCGGACACGCTTCACGGCGGTGCAGCGTGCTTTGCTCTGCTGCACCGCTCCGGCGGTAGGATTCGAACCTACAACCTACTGGTTAACAGCCAGCCGCGCTACCGTTGCGCTACGCCGGAATTGTACCGCTTTAAAGCTCGAAGCCGTGGTGCTTCTGGAAGTAAGGCGCCAGGCCGCCCTCGGCCAGGATGTTGAGCATGATCCTGGGCAGCGGCTTGAAGTTCTCCGTGGTGCCCCGGGTCAGATTCTTGACCGTGCCGGCGGTGAAGTCCACCTCAAGTTCGTCGCCGTCCTTGACGCCGCTGGTGTCGCATTCGACCAGGGGCAGGCCGACGTTGATGGCGTTGCGGAAGAAGATCCGGGCGAAGTCCCTGGCCAGTACGGCGCCGATGTCGGCGTACTTGATGGCCAGCGGGGCCTGCTCGCGGCTGGAGCCGCAGCCGAAGTTGTTGCCGGCCACGATGAAGTCGCCGGGCTGGATCTTCTTGACGAAGTCCGGATCCAGGTCTTCCAGCAGATGGCTGGCCAGTTCCTTCCTGTCGAGCGTCTTGAACTTGTAGCGGCCGGAGATGATGTAATCGGTGTTGACATCGTTTCCGACCACCCGCGCCCTGCCCTTCAAAACCATGTTCGTTTCCTCGGATTTTCTTGTTTGGATCGGGCGGAAAGCCCATCGGGGCGATATTATACTACAATCGGTCATACCTTGCCAAATGGCCGCTCCAGGGGATAAAATTAAAGGCTGGGTATGGTTGAAATGAAAGGGATAGGCGGCCGATTCTGGTCTATCCCGGCAAACTGGGATTGAAAGGGGAGTTGAAATGAAAAGGGATAAGCGGCCGATTCTGGTTTGGATGGACTTGGCCGGCGATTTCCAGGAGGATCCGGCCCGGGTTCCGGAGGCGGTGCGGCGCCTGGCCGGCGCCGGCGTGACCGATCTCTGCCCCTTTGTCTATCCGCCGGGCGGCCGGGTGGTCTGCCAGCGCAGCCGGCTGATGCACCGGGCGCGCCAGGTGGACCTGCTGGGTCCGCTGGTGGAGACGGCCCACCGGCTGGGAGTCCGGGTTCATTATGTCCTGCTGCCCTTTACCCACCTGGGCGAGGTTTCATTGGCCGGCCTGCCGGATCCGGCCCTGGTTCCCTACCTGAACGACCGGCTGGAGAGAAAGGAGTATTTTTGCGTCTCCGACCCGGCCAGCCTGGTGCGCTGCCTGGCGGTACTCCACGAGGTGCACCGGGAGTACGGGGTGGACGGATTCCAGCTTGATTCGATCCGTGACCGGGGCGCCGTGCTGGTTTGTCAGTGTCCCCGCTGCTGGAAGCGGGTTGAGGATTTTTACGGCGGCCGGGTGCCGCCGTCGGAAGAGATGGCCGGGCACAAATCATTCCGGGTCTGGTATGCGGCCAGCCGCAAGGAGTATGTAACCGCGATGGTCCGGGCCGTGCACGAGACGGCCGCCGGACTGGGGGCGGAGGTGAATATGGCCGCCCGGTCCTGGAGCGGCGGCGGGGCCTTCGCCGAGGGGCAGGACTGGCCCGACTGGGTGCGGCTGGGCCTGATGGAGATGGTGGCGCCGATGACCTACCATCCGGATGATTTCGAAACCTTCACGGTTGAGGTGGAACGTCAGATACGGCTGGCGCCGGCCGGTTTCA
>JAKJFK010000252.1 GCA_022704925.1 candidate division TA06 bacterium
CAACACCTCGCGTCCCTATCTCTTTTCCAACTCCCTGCCGCCGGCCTTGGCCGCCGGCGCCATCGCCGCCCTCGACGTGGCCGCTTCGCCGGAGGGTGACCAGCTGCGGGTCCGTTTGGCCGAAAACACCGCCCGTTTCCGGTCCGCCCTGCGCGAGGCCGGCTTCTCGGTTCCGGAAGGTGGTCACCCGATCGTGCCGGTCATGGTCGGCGACGCGTCCCTGGCCGGCCGGATGGCCGGCCGCCTGCTGGAGCAGGGCATCTATGTCATCAGCTTCAGCTACCCGGTGGTGCCCGAGGGCAAGGCCCGCATCCGGGTCCAGGTTTCGGCCCTGCACACCCCGGAGCAGCTGGACCGGGCCGCGGCCGCCTTCGCCCGGGCCGGCCGGGAGTTCGGCCTGGTTCGGAAGGCCCCGGTGCCCGTCCGTGGTTCGGTCCGGCCCGAGCTGCCGGAGAAGATGCAGGCCTGGGTTTACTACAACCAGGCCGGGGCCGACGGTGGCCACCTGCGCCTGGAAGAGGTGGCGGTTCCCCGGCCCCACCCGGGGGAATTGCTTTTGAAGGTGCTTGGGGTGACCGTCTGCGGTACCGACGAGGACCTCTTCCACGGCAAGTTCCAGGAGGTTCACGACGGCGTCATCCCCGGCCACGAAATCTTCGGCTCGGTGGCCGCCCTCGGCTCCAACGTGCGCGGTTTCGAGATCGGCCAGAAGCTCTGCGTCGAATCCCACTACCAGATTCCCGGCTACCTCGAGGAAGGCATCATCGGCCTCTGGGGTCCGAAGATCGCCCGGGGCGGCTACCTGCGGCCGCTCAACGGCGGTTACGCCGAGTACGTCAAGATCCCGACCTACTGCGCCCACCCGATTCCGGAGGTCCTCGACCACCCAGGCTTTCTGCCCTCGATCCTGGAGGGCGTCGGCAACGATTTCCTGATCGCCAAGTACCTGCTCGACCAGGGCCTGCTGGGGACCGTCGGCGTGGTCGGCTGCGGTCCGCACGGCCTCTTCACCCAGATGTTCCTCCGCCACTTCGGCGTGGCGCGCCTGGCCGCCTTCGAGGTCAACGCCGCCCGGCTGAAGCTGGCGGCCGAATTCGGCGTCGACCTCGGCCTGGACGCCCGCGTCGCCGATCTCGACCGGCGGGTGGCCGACTTCACCGGCGGCGCCGGTTTCGACGTGATGGTCGACATCGCCGGCGGCCAGCGCGGCGTCCTGGAAACCTGCCTGAAGTACTTGCGTGACCGCGGGACCCTGGTCCTCTTCGGCCTCTACGGCGATCCCGCCATTCAGCTGGCCGGCCAGCCGATCAACGACATCATCTTCAACCAGCGTGAACTCCAACTCGAGCACGCGGGCAAGCGGATCCGGGTTCGGGGCATCACCGGCCGCGAGGGGATCTGGGATTCACTGATCGATACGGTCGCCCTCTCCCGGCCGCTGCAGGATAAGATCATGAAGCTGGTGACGGTCATGGGGACGCTCGAGAAACTCGGCGGCGACACCCTGGCACTGGACCGCCGCCGGATCATGAAACGCGGCTATCGGCCCTTCGGCGCCGGTTTCTGAAGCGCTTCGTTAATCAAAAAGGAGTGTAAAATGTCCGACTGGAAGAACCCGGAGGTCCTGGACCGGCCCGGCCCGTTCTGGAGCTGGAACGACAAGCTCTCCGAGGCGGAGCTCCTCCGCCAGATCAGGGAGATGGCGGCCAAGGGCTGGGGGTCGTACTTCATGCACTCCCGGGTCGGTCTGGTGACCGGCTACCTTTCGGAGGAGTGGCTGGTCCTGGTCGCCGCCTGCGCGCGCGAGGCGGAGCGCACCGGCACCCGTGCCTGGCTCTACGACGAGGACAAGTGGCCCTCCGGCTTCGCCGGCGGCCTGGTTCCCCTGGCCGATCCGGCCTACCGCGGCCGGGCCCTGCTGCTGGTGCGGGCCGGAAAGGCCGGCGTCGCCGACCGGGTGCTGGCCTCCTTCCAGTGGAACGGCGCCGATTACCAGATCGTTAACCGGGTCATGGAACTGGGCGATCCCTGGTTCAACGGCGCCTGCTACGTGGACCTGATGAACCCGGCGGCGGTCCGCGCCTTCCTCGAGGCCACCCATGAGCGTTACCGGGAAGCCTGCGGAGAGCACTTCGGCCGCGCCATCCCCGGGGT
>JAKJFK010000253.1 GCA_022704925.1 candidate division TA06 bacterium
AGCTGACCAGGAAGAGGTAGCCGCTGTCGGCCCCCGCCACCACCCGTTTCAGATTGACCGGAAGTTCCACCGCTTTTCCCTGCCAGTCAATCAGCCGGGCCCGTCCCTGCTCGCCCACCGCGTCCAGCTGGATCAGGAAATCGTCCTCGTTCCGCCTGATATCAAAGATATCGGCCTCCAGGCGGGTATCTAGACCGATCACCACCCGGTCGCCCCGTCCCGCCTCCGACGCCTGGCGCGCAAAATTCAACTCGTCGTCGACGTTCCGGATGGCCAGGTAGAGGTTATTCTCGTCCCAGCCGGCTTTGATGGCCGTCTGGAGCGTCTTCTCCCGGGTGATGAACTCGGCCCCCTCGCGTACCTGGCTCCGTTCGTAACCGCCGGAGGCCCGGACGGTGGAGTAGATGTAAGCCGGCGCACCCGGCCAGCCGGCCGGATCGCCATCCGGCGTCGGCACCTCAGCCAGCCGGAAGGCCGGCTGAGCCCAGATGCCGAAACCGGCGTTGAAACGGCTGCCCATGGAAACCTCGGCCACCCCGTTGGCCAGCGGCCGCCGGCCCAGCAGCGACGGCTGGCAGGCCAGGTCGAACGTCGCCCGGCGGCCGGGAGCCAGGTCCAGCGTCCGGGTGAACGAGGTCCCCTCCGCCAGCAGGCCACGCTCCTCCTCAACCTTCAATTCCCCAGCAAAGGGTTGCCTGGTCCGGTTTTCCATCACCAGCCGCAGGACCGGCCGGCCCGACTCGTCCAGCCGGCAGTAACCGCGCACCGGCAGGTAGTTCTGAAAGACGGCCGATTCCAGGCTCCTGGCAATCGCCTCGAGGCCGGCCCGGCCGCCATTCAAAAGCAGCGGCTGACCCTGGAACTCGATCCCGGTCCGGCCGCCGCCGAGCTTTTCAACCGGGTAGGGATTGCCAAAGATGTCGGTCACCATTCCTTCCAGGGCCACTTCCAGGCGGTACTGGCCCGCCTGCTGGTTTCCGTAGGCGCCCAGGCCCGGGTCCACCCAGAAGATCAGGTGGCTCTCGCCGCCCCGTTCGAAGGCGAAGGCAGTCAGGTTCTCGTCTGGAACCGGCAGCCGCCGGCCGCCGGTGGCGCCGGCCATGAGCCGGCCGATGGCCGCGTAAGCCGGCACCAGGGCGATCAGGGAGCCGTCGCTGTCGTAGATGTTGGTCGAACGAAGCGAGTTCGGCCCCAGGACGACCGGGACCGCCGAGTATAGCAGGAACCGGTCCGCCCCGAAGTCCAGGCGGTTGGCGGCCAGTACCATGGCCGTCCGGTCGACCAGCTCGCTGTAATTGGGATTCTTGTACCGCATGTCGGCCGCCCGGGTGCGGTAGAAGCTGACGCTCGGGAAACCGAAACCGCTGAACCAGAGGGGTATCCCGTACTCCCGGGCCAGCCGGGTGAAGGGCAGGTGGTTGTAACGCCGGCTGGTCATCGGGCTGAAGGCGGGATCGCAGACCACCGAAAGATACTCCGGACCCAGCAATTTCAAAACCCGCTCCTGGAAGGCCGGCTCGGAACTGACCGTGATGACCGCATCCGGGTCGGCCTTGCGGATCGCCTCCACCGCCGTCTTGTGGTATAGCAGCCAGGCGTTCAGGGGACACTTCCCCTCGTAAAGTTCATCCTGGAGGCACCAGGAGTCGATCTTCGGAGCGAACCGGCCGGCAAAGGCGTAGAGATCATCAAAGAGCGATTTCAGGTTGGGCGGATTCGGAAAGGCGGTCACTCCCTCACTGGGCGACCATTGGAAATCCTTCTGCGGCTTGTGGTAAAGGATCTCGGTGGCGTAAAAGACGCCGATACCCCGGCGGGCCGGGGTGTCGAGCACCCGGTCCAGATCATCGAAACCGTCGGTGCGGATGTGGCGGGCCGATCCGTCGGCGAGGGTGGCCACGAAATCGATGCCCAGTTCCTTGAAGATGGCCATGTTGCGGTCGTTCCAGGCCGAGCCGTAGAAGCCCAGGAAATTGTTCCGGCCTTCAACCGGCGGCAGGTTGATGTAGCAGAGTTCGGCCAGGTCGGTCCCGCCCTGGCGATCCCGCACCACCGCGCTGAAAACGCCCCAGCGGCCGGCGGCCAGGTTGACCGTCCGCTCCAGGCCGGAACCGGCCGGGCAGGCCGCCTTGACCG
>JAKJFK010000045.1 GCA_022704925.1 candidate division TA06 bacterium
CCGGTACCCGTCGTCGAAGCTGATCGCCGCCAGCCGCTGGCCGCCCGGCTCCGGCCGGGCTTCGGCCAGCTCCAGGAGCGGGACCACCCGGTAGCGCGCCTTCAGGAAGGTCAGCTGGCGCCGGAATTCGCCGGGAGGCACGACCAGGGTGTCGTCGGACCAGTCGTTGACGCGGTGATAGGCCAGGATCAGTTTTTCCATGGGACGGTATCGGTTGCGGCCCGGTCCTCAGTCGAGGTAAAGCCGGTGCCAGAGCTCCAGGACCAGCAGCAGGTAGAGCCTCGAGGTGTGGTCAACCCGCCCCGAGACGTGCTCCTCGAAGAGGCGGCGCACCGCTTCCGGCTCGAAGTAGCCGCGCCCGAGCGCGCGGCGGTCCAGGATGTGGCCGGCCAGGTAATCCTTGAGTTCCCGGCGGAACCAGGGTGAGAGCGGGATGCCGAAGCCCATCTTCCGCCGCTTCAGTATCTCCGGCGGCAGCAGTTCCCGCATTTCTCTGCGGAAGAGGTACTTGCCGGCGCCCCGGCGCAGTTTCAGCCCGGCCGGCAGGCTGGCCGCCAGTTCGACCACCTCCTGGTCCAGGAGCGGGCTGCGCACCTCCAGGCCGTGGGCCATCGAGGCGATGTCCATCTTCACCTGGAGGCAGTCGGGCAGGTAGAGCTGAAAATCGGCGTCCAGCATCCGGTCCAGCCGGTCGCCGGTGCGCGCCCAGACCGCCTCCAGGCGGTCCAGGGCGTTGCGGGCCAGCTGTTCCCGGAGCCGTCCCCGGTAAAGGCGTTCCCGCTGGTCGGCCGGGAAGACGGTTATCCAGCGCCCGTAACGGCCGGCCGGCGTCAGGCGGGGCGCTTCGCCCAGCGCCCAGTCCAGCTTTCGTTGCCAGCCGCGCCGGAGCGCGTCGCCCCGCCGGGCCGCCAGCGGCGCCGCCCAGCGCAGCAGGGGCAGCAGCCGTTCCAGTTCCAGCGCCTGCCGGTACCGGGGATACCCGGCGAAATTCTCGTCGCCGCCGTCCCCGGAGAGGGCCACCGTCACGTGCTTGCGCGTCTCCCGGGCCAGATAGAAGGTCGGTATCGCCGAACTGTCGCCGAAGGGTTCGCTGTAGTGGCGCACCACCTCCGGCAGGATCTCCACGATATCGGGCCGCACCATGAACTCCCGATGCTCGGTCCGGAAGGCCCGGGCCGCCAGCGCGGCGTACTTCAATTCGCTGTACGATTCCTCGGAGAAGCCGATCGAAAAGGTCCGCACCGGCCGGGGCGAGGCCAGGCTCATCAGGCCGACCACGGCGCTCGAGTCGAGTCCGCCGGAGAGGAAGGCGCCCAGGGGGACGTCGCTCACCAGCCGGATCTGGACCGCCTCGGCCAGCTTGTTCAGCAGGAGCTGGCCGGCCTCGTCGGCGTCGACTTTCAGCTTGCGGTTGAAGTCCGGGCTCCAGTAAGGTTCGACCCGGGTCCGGCCCTCCTCGTAGAGCAGGTAGTGGGCCGGCGGTAGCTTGCGGATGCCGGCAAAGATGCTGCGAGGGCTGGGAATGTACTGCAGGGTGAGAAAATCGTCCAGGGCGGCCGGGTCGATCTCCTTCTTCAGGTCGGGCGCCTCCAGCAGGGCCTGCAGTTCCGAGGCGAAGCTGAACGACTCCGGGGTTTCGGCATAGACCAGCGGCTTCTTGCCGATCCGGTCCCGGGCCAGGAAGAGGCGCCGCCGGTCCTGGTCCCAGAGGGCGAAGGCGAACATGCCCCGCAGCCGCCGCAGGCAATCCGGCCCCGCTTCCTCGTAAAGGTGGAGGATCACCTCACTGTCGGTCTGGGAGCGGAACCGGTGGCCGCGTCCGGCGAGTTCCCGGCGCAGCGCCTGGAAGTTGTAGATCTCGCCGTTGACGACCAGCTGGAGACGGCCGGTTTCGTTGGCCATCGGCTGGCCGCCGCCGGCCAGGTCGATCACCGAGAGGCGTCGGTGGCCCAGCCCCACCGGCCCATCCAGGTGAAACCCCTCGGCGTCCGGACCGCGGTGGGCGAGCCGGCGGGTCATTCGCGCCAGCAGCCCGGGGTCGGCCGGCCGGCCCGATTTTTCAACTCGGCCGACGATGCCGCACATCAGATGACTTGGTAAAGACTGGCCATCTCCAGGGCGGTCAGGGCCGCCTGCCAGCCGCGGTTTCCGGACTTGGCGCCGGCGCGGTCCATGGCCTGTTCGACCGTGTCGCAGGTGAGGATGCCGTAGATGACCGGCACCTTCATCTCCAGCGAGAGCTGGCCGATGGCCTTGCTCGACTGGCCGGCGATATAGTCGAAGTGCGGGGTTTCGCCCCGGATCACCGCTCCCAGGCAGATGACCGCGTCGAAGCGGCCGCCCGCGGCCAGCCGTCGGGCCACGGCCGGGATTTCGAAGCAGCCCGGCACCCAGGCGGTGGTGATGTCGCTCTCCTTGACCCCGTGGCGCAGCAGGCAGTCACAGGCCCCGTCCAGCAGCCGGCGGGTCGCCAGGTCGTTGAAGCGGCTGACCACCACGGCGAAACGCTTGCCCTTGCCATCCAGCATTCCCTGAATTTCCTTGGGCATTCCGTCCTCCTTTGCTTTCAGATGTTGAGCAGGTGCTGCATCTTTTCTTTCTTGGTCTTCAGGTAGCGCCGGTTGTGCTTGCCGGGCTTGATCTCGATCGGCACCCGGCTCACGATCTTCAGCCCGTACCCGGCCAGCCCGGCCACTTTCTTGGGATTGTTGGTCAGCAGCCGGATGCGGGTCAGGCCCAGGTCCCTGAGGATCTGGGCCCCGATGCCGTAATCGCGCAGGTCGCCCGGGAAGCCCAGGGCCAGGTTGGCCTCCACCGTGTCCAGCCCCTGTTCCTGGAGCTGGTAGGCCTTCAGCTTGTTGATCAGGCCGATCCCCCTCCCCTCCTGGCGCATGTAGAGAATGACGCCCCGCCCCTCGGCGGCGATCATCTCCATGGCCCGGTGCAGCTGCTCGCCGCATTCGCAGCGGCTCGAATGGAAGATGTCGCCGGTCAGGCACTGGGAATGCACGCGCGTCAGTATGCTGTCGCGCTGGTTCTTCAGCTTCAGGCGGCCGGCCACCAGGGCCAGGTGGTAATCCCCGTCCGGCTTCGATCGGTAAAGGTGCAGCTTGAAATCACCGTAGGAGGTCGGCAGGTCCACCTCCAGTTCCCGGCTGACCAGCTTCTCCTTCTGCCGCCGGTAGGCGATGATTTCGGCCACCGAGACCAGCTTCAGCCGATTGAGCCTGGCCAGTTTCAGCAGTTCCGGCCGCCGGGCCATCCGGCCGTCCTCGGCCATGATCTCGCAGATCACCGCCGCCGGATGGCAGCCGGCGATCTTCATCAGGTCGATGCCCGCTTCGGTATGGCCGGCCCGGACCAGCGCGCCGCCCTCGCGCCCCCGCAGCGGAAAGATGTGGCCGGGCACGGCCAGGTCCTCCGGCCGCGTCCGGGGGTTGATCAGGGTCCGGATGGTGGTGGCCCGGTCGGCGGCCGAGATGCCGGTGGTCACGTTCTCGCGGGCGTCCACCGAGACGGTGAAGGAGGTGCCGTGCAGGGCCCGGCTCTCCGGGACCATCGGCTTCAGTTCCAGCCGGTCCAGGTCGGTTCCCTCCATGGCCACGCAGATCAGGCCGCGGGCGGCCGTGGCCATGAAATTGACCGCTTTCGGGGTGACCTTCTCGGCGGCCAGCACCAGGTCCCCCTCGTTCTCCCGGTTTTCGTCGTCGACCATGATCACCGGCCGGCCGGCCTGGATCTGGGCGATCACTTCCTTCAGTCGGTTCATTTCAGGTAACGGGCCAGGGCGTCCACTTCGATGTTCAGCGTTTCGCCGGGCCGCTTGCCGCCCAGCGTGGTCTGCTCCAGGGTAAAGGGTATCAGGGCCACGGTCAGTTTCGCGCCGGTCAGCCCGGCGATGGTCAGGCTCACCCCGTCCAGGGCCACCGAGCCCTTGACGGCCAGGTAAGGGCGCAGCCGGCCGGGAAAGGCCACGCTCAGCTCCCGGCCGGTTCCCGTCCGGCGCACGGTCAGTATCCGGGCCACCCCGTCCACGTGGCCGGTGACCAGGTGGCCGCCCAGCCGGTCGCTCAGCCGCAGCGCCCGTTCCAGGTTCACCCGGTCCCCGGGCCGGAGCCGGCCCAGGGCGGTCCGGCGCCGGGTCTCCGGGGAGAGGTCGAACTCGGCCGCCGCGCCGGTTCCGGTCACGGTCAGGCAGACGCCGTTGACCGCAACGCTCTCCCCGGCTTCCAGGCCGGCCAGGGCCGTCCGGAGCCGGAGCCGGCCGGCGGCGATCCGCTCCACCCGGCCGAGATCCTGGATTATTCCGGTAAACATGGGATTGAGGGGTTCGGGGTGCGCTTTACGGGAACCGCCATAATGTTAGCACAGCCGGCCGTCCCTTTCCAGCCCGGCTTCAGACATTCCGGTCCAGGATTTCGCAGATCAGGTCCGACATGCTCTGGCCCGCCTCGGCCGCCTTGACCTTGATCTTGACCCGCAGGTCGCGCGGCAGCCGCAGCAGGTAAAGGGTGGTAGCGTCGCTCTCCTTGTGCTCCAGCTTGGCGCCGCGGACGAACTCCTCCTCATTGCGGGACGGCTTGATACGCATGACCATTGGCTTCTCCTTGTCGATTGGCGATTATTCGCGGCGGCCGCCCGGGTTGCTTTCGGCCGGTCGTGGATTATCTCCATTATTTATATAACAAAGCCGGCCGCTTGTAAAGGGATTTTACTTATGATTATAATCATAAGCAAAATAATTATTATAAATATTATTTAAGTCCGACCTCGCGCCAGAGCGCCTGGATCTCGCGCGCCGCCTTGCCGCCCGGCTCGTACTCGCTGACTCCCTTGCCCTCGGCGATGGCCTGCTTGTAGGCCACCCGGGCGTGCAGCCGGGTTTTGAGCAGGCTGACCCCCAGCCCTTCCAGCAGGTCGGAGGCCTCGCGGGCGACGATGGTGTTGGGAATGAGCTGGTTGATGACCAGCCGGGCCTCGATGTCCTTGAAACTCCGGGCCTCCTCCAGCACCCGGGTGGTGCCCTGGGTGGCCCAGACGTCGTACTGGCTGGTGAGCACCGGGATGATGAAGAGGTCCGAAGCCAGGATGGCGCTCCGGAAGACCTGGGTATCCCGGCCGCCGGAATCGATGATGATCAGGTCGTAGCCGCGGAACCCCTGGATGTCCTTGTGAATGGTGTTCTTGGTGATGCCGACCGCCTGGAACTGCGGCAGCCCCGCGTTTTCCGAGCGCACCGCCCGGAAGTCCATGGCGCTCTGCTGGCTGTCGGCGTCGATGAGCAGCGTCCGGCGCCGGTGGCGGACCGCCTCCACCGCCAGGTTGCAGGCGATGGTCGACTTGCCCACCCCGCCCTTCTCGTTGCCTACCGTGATGATCATGCGCGCCTCCTTTTTTGGGTTGACCGCGGCCCCCGCCCCGCTCCGCTCCGGGGTCCGGCCGGGCCGCGTTCCTTCAGGATTTCCCGCCCCGCCGGCCCGGGGCGCCTTTCAATAACAATTATAATTATTATAATGATAACTAAAAGTCAAAGACCGCCGCCCGTCTTGATGCGCTTGTTTTTTAAAAAGGTTCAGGTTCCCGGGCCGTCGGCCCGGTCCAGCACCAGCAGCCGGTCTTCGGCCAGGCGCCTGGTTCCGGTCAGCCGGAAGCGCGCCGGGTTGGCCAGCCGGCGTCCGGAGCCGAGCACCGCCGGCCGGGCGGTCCGGCCGCCCAGCAGGATCAGGGCCAGGCAGAGGTAAACCCGGTCGGTCAGGCCGGCGTCCAGGCAGGCACCGAAGACCTCGGCCCCGCCCTCGACCAGCACCGAGCCGATATTTAATTTATACAACTTTTTCATCACTTCCGGCAAGTCCGGCCGTTCCCCGGCGCCGGCCAGCACCAGCGCCCCGGCCGCCTCCAGCCGCTTCACCCGGTCCGGGTCGGCCGTCCGCCCCACCGCCACCGCCACCCGTCCCCGCTTCAGGCACCGGGCCGTCAGCGGCAGCCGGGCCCGGCTGTCCAGGATTATCTTCCAGTAGGTCTTCTCCGCCGCCGGGGGGCGGGCCGGCGGCTGGTAGTCGAGGCCGGGATCGTCCTCGAGCACGGTATTGATTCCGACCAGGATGGCGTCGTACTCGAAGCGCAGCCGGCGCGTGTAGGCGCGGGCCTCCGGGCCGGTGATCCACTTGGATCGGCCGGCCGCGTCGGCGATCCGGCCGTCCAGGCTCTGGGCGATCTTGAGGGCCAGGAAGGGTCGCCTTTCGGCGATCCGGACCAGGTAGGCGCTGTTCAGGACCGCGGCCGCCGCGGCCGCCGCCCCGCCGGCCTCCTCCACTTCCAGCCCGGCCCCGCGCAGCCGCCGGAAGCCCCGGCCCGATACCAGCGGGTTGGGATCGGCCATGGCCGCCGTCACCCGCTTCACGCCGGCGGCGATGATGGCTTCGGTGCAGGGCGGGGTCTTGCCGGTGTGGTCGCAGGGCTCCAGGTTGACGTAGAGCGTGGCGCCGGCCGCCCGGGCGCCGGCCTGCCGGAGCGCCTCCACCTCGGCGTGCGCCCCGCCGTAGAAACGGTGCCAGCCGGCGCCCACCACCCGGCCGCCACGCACCAGGACCGCGCCCACCATCGGGTTGGGGCTGACCAGTCCGGAGCCCCGCCGGGCCAGCCGCAGGGCCTGTTTCAGGTAGCGGTCGCGCTCGTTCGGTTCAGCCATGGCGGGAGACCATGATGTTGTCGATCAGCCGGGTGGAACCGATCCAGGCGGCCAGCGCCACCAGGACCTCCCGGCTTTCATCCCCGGCTGGGTCCAGCGTCTCCGGGTCGACCGCCTCCAGGTACTGGAGCCGGATCAGGGCGGATTTTTCCAGCCGCCGCCGCGCCCCGGCTAGGACCGGCTCAATCGCCGTTTCCGGGTGGCCGGCCAGCCGGTCGGCGATTTCCCGCAGGACCTGGTAGAGCCGCGGGGCCGCCCGGCGTTCGGCCGGCTCCAGGTAACGGTTGCGCGAACTCAGGGCCAGCCCGTCCTTTTCCCGCACCGTCGCCATTCCGACGATCTCCACCGGCAGGTTGAGGTCCCGGACCAGGCGCTTGATGATCAGCAGCTGCTGGGCGTCCTTCCAGCCGAAGTAGGCCCGGTCGGGCTGGACGAGGTTCAGCAGCTTGAGGACCACGGTGGCCACCCCGCTGAAATGGCCGGGACGGTAAATGCCGCAGAGGCGGTCCGAGAGTCCGGCCACCTCGACCCGGCTGCGGAAGCCCGGCGGGTACATTTCGGCCGCGCCGGGCGTGAAGAGCAGGTCAACTCCGGCTTCGGCCGCCTGACGCGCGTCCGACTCCGGGCAGCGCGGGTACCGGGCCAGGTCTTCGGCCGGGCCGAACTGGATCGGGTTGACGAAGAGGCTCGTCACCGTGCGGTCCATTTCCTGCGCCGAGGTCCGCATCAGGGCCAGGTGCCCGGCGTGGAAGGCACCCATGGTCGGCACCAGCCCGACGCTCTTCCCTTCGGCCCGGTAACGCTTGAGCGCCGCCCTCAGGCCGGCGACGTCACTGGCGATTTTCATGGCGCGCGATCTCCTCCAGGGTCAGGTTCAGTTCCGGGTCGACGAAATCCGGCGCGACCTCGGCGGCCGGTTCCAGGACGAACCGCCGTTGAAGCCGGCGCGGATGGGGCAGCTTCAGCCTTTCGGTCTCCAGCCGGCGGTCCCGGTAGTAGATGATGTCCAGGTCGATCGTCCGGGCCTCGCCCGGCCGGTGGGAAGCGGGCCGGCCCAGCCGGGCCTCGGTCCGTTGCAGCAGGTCCAGCAGGGCCTCCGGCTCCAGGTTCGTCTCGGCCAGCAGGGCGGCATTCAGGAACTCGCCGCCGCCGACGCCCTCGGCCGGCGCGCTGGCCGTCGGCCGCGATACTTTCAGCACTCTGATCCCGGCCGCCGTCAGTTCCCGGACGGCCCTTTTCAGGTTGCCTTCACGGCGGCCCAGGTTGGAACCCAGGCCGAGGATTATCCTGGCCATCCGCCTGGTATGTTCAGGTGATTTCGGGGCGCAGGAAGAACTCCATCAGCCGCCACCCCTCGCGCAGGTAACGGCGGCCGGCCCCGGCCGTCTTCTCGCTGAAGGTGGCCGCGCCGCGGCCGACCACCCCGGTTCCGCTGATCAAAAATGGGATCGGGTCCGGGGTGTGGGTCCGGGTGCGCAGCGAGGTGATGTGGTCGGCCATGACCATGACCCGCGACTCGGGGAATTCGGTCCGGAGCGCGCTGACCGCCGGCCCCACCACCCGCTGGTCGAAATCGGTGATTGCCTTGACCTTGAGGCGCCACTGGCCGCTGTGGCTTGCCTCGTCCGGCGCCTCGACGTGGAGGACGCCGAAATCGTGACGTTTCAATCCCTCGATGGCCGCTTCCACCTTGCCGGCGTAGTTGGTGTCCAGGTAGCCGGTCGCCCCCGGCACGCTGACCGCCTCCAGGCCGACCGCCAGGCCGATGCCCTTGACGATGTCCACCGCCGAGACGGTGAATCCGGTCAGCCCATAGCGCGGCTGGAAGGCCGGCAGCTGCGCCGGGCCGCCCTGCCCCCAGGGCCAGACCAGGTTGGCCGGGTTTTCGCCCAGGTCGATCCGGGTCCGGTTGATCGGGTGTTCGGCGAAGATCCGGGCCGCCTCCTCCATCATCCCGATCAGAAACTCGCCGCCCGGCCCTTTGGGCAGGTAAGGAGTCAGCGGCCGTCCCAGGATGTCGTGGGGCGGGGTGGTGACCAGCTTCCGCCAGTCGAAGGGCGGCCGTTCCATGATCAGCAGGTTGCGGTAGCTCTTGCCGGGCACGAAGCGCATCCGGCGTCCCTGGAAGTGCTCCTGGAGAACCGCCATCAGCCGGCCCGCCTCGCCGTCGCTGATGTGGCCGGCCGAGGAGTCCACCATCTTCTTTTCATCCTGGGTCACCAGGTTGAGGCGGAAGGCCACCTCCTCGTCGGTCAGCCGCAGGCCGAGGTTGATCGCCTCCAGCGGGCCGCGGCCCGGGTGGTTCTGGCGGGGATCCAGGCCCATGATTGAGAGGAAGGCGGTGTCGCTGGCGGCCATCGTTCCCCGCGGGATGGTCCGGACCATCCCCAGCCGCCCGGATTCGGAGGCCAGCCGGTCCAGGTTCGGGGTGGGCGCGACCTCCAGCGGGGTCCGGTTTTCCAGTTCCGGCAGCGGGTAGTCGGCCATGCCGTCGCCTATGATAAGCAGGTATTTCATCTCCGGAATCCCGTCCTTTCCTCTGGTTGATTTTAAAATTTCAGCATTCGTTCCAGGGCCAGCCGGCTGCGCCGGGCCGTCGCCTCCGGGACCTCGATGGCCGGCGCCAGCTCCTTCAGGCTCCAGAGCACCTTCTCCAGGCTGATCTTCTTCATGTTCGGGCAGACGGCCCGGCTCGAGCCGGGCAGGTACTCGATGGCCGGGTTCTCCCTGCGGAGCCGGGTGAGCATGCCGATCTCGGTCGCCACGATGGCCTGTTTCGCCCGGCTCTCCCGGGCCCATTTCACCATGCCGCCGGTCGAGAGGACCTCGTCGGCCATCCGGCGCACCTCGCGCCGGCATTCCGGGTGGGCGATCAGGACCGCGCCCGGGTTGGCCGCCTTCAGGGCCGCGAGTTCCTCGGGAATGAAGACCTGGTGGGTCGGGCAGTAGCCCGGCCAGAGGATCATTTTTTTGGCGGTCCGTTCCTGGACGAAGTCGCCCAGGTTCTGGTCCGGGAAGAAGAGCACCGTCTCCTCGGCCAGGGCCGAAACCAGGCGCACCGCGTTGGCCGAGGTGCAGATGTAATCGCTCTCGGCCTTGACCTCGGCCGAGGAATTGATGTAGGTGACCACCGGCGCGCCCGGGTAAGCGGCGCGCCGCTCCCGGATGTCCTCCGGCCGCACCATGTCGGCCATCGGGCAGCCGGCCTGGAGATCCGGCAGCAGGACGGTCTTTTCCGGGGCCAGTATCTTGGCCGTTTCGGCCATGAACTTGACTCCGCAGAAGACCACCGTCTCATGTTCCGTGGCGGCGGCCCGGCGCGAAAGGTCGAGCGAGTCGCCGAGGAAATCGGCCAGCGCCTGGATCTCCGGCGGCTGCAGCAGGTGGGGGGCAGCCTCGCCGGTCATGCCGTCAAACCATTCCACGGTGATCGGCTTGCCGCCGCTGGCTCGGGTGC
>JAKJFK010000254.1 GCA_022704925.1 candidate division TA06 bacterium
GGTTTCGGCGGATAAAGGCCGATTTTACCTGCCATAGCTTTAGCGAATGGCCGACCCGAGCCGCAGTGGGAGGCGAGGGCGCCAAATCCCTCCCTCTCCGCCATTTTTCGCAGGGCAAAAAATGGCGAGATCTCGCCTGTCCGCCATAAAATCTGGCGAGACGAGGCGGATCCGCAAAACCCCACTCTTACGCAGGGATTTGGTGGGAGCGAAGTCAGATGACGCGGTTTTACCGGATAAAAGGGGGAGACCGTGAAACAATGGTACGAGCTGTTATTTGAGAATTACGGGCGTAAGTATGATCAAGAGCCTTTTACCCAGGGGACGCTCGGCGAATGCGATTTTATCGAGCAGGAAATAAGCCGGGATAAATCACTGAAGATCATCGACATCGGTTGCGGAACCGGCCGCCATTCGATCGAATTGGCAAAAAGAGGATACCGCGTAACCGGGGTTGATTTGTCCGAGGCACAACTTAGAAGGGCAAGGGAAAAAACAAAAAAACTTGATCTGAACATTGATTTTCAGAAGCAGGACGCCAGAAACCTTCCCTTTGAAGGCGAATTTGATCTGGCGATCATGCTCTGTGAGGGCGGTTTTCCTTTAATGGAAACCGACGAGATGAATTTTGAAATATTAAAGAATGCGACCAAGGCGTTAAAAGAGAAGGGCAAGTTAATGTTCACGACCTTGAACGGGTTGTTCCCGCTTTTTCATTCCGTGAAGGAATTTTATGAGTCCGCGGCCAACAAAGAAGGCAATGCGGCGTATGAAAATTGTTCTTTCGATCTGATGACGTTCCGGGACCACAGCACCGTCGTCTTCGAGGACGATGCGGGAACTAAAAAGGAATTAACCTGTAACGAGCGTTATTACGTGCCCAGCGAGATCGCCTGGCTTTTGAAGACGCTCGGCTACCGGAAGATAGAAATTTTAGGAGCGAAGTTGGGCGCCTACTCCCGGCAGGATAAACTGACCACCGAGGATTTCGAGATGCTGGTGGTCGCGGAGAAGTAAACCCGCCTTCCGGTTTCCTTTTTTCAGACCGTTTTCCCCACCTTCAGACGCGTTGAGGCCTCCGGCAACCCTTCGGTCCGGACGGTCCGGCGCCGCTCCCCCTTTTCCCGTCCCGCCAGCGCCGCTTGCCAGGCAAGCGGCGGAAAGTGTATAAAGATGTAGGGGGGCTTCGACGCCGGGTTTGGCGTCGGGGGGCCCGCGAAGGAGGAGATGACCAATGCCGCTGGAATACGCCGACCGGGAAGAGCTCTTCAGCGACGGCCTGACTGACCTGGCCAACTGGCACCACGAGGGGGTCGGCACCATGGAGCTGCTGCCGGGGGGCGGTATGCGCCTTCATTGCCTGGGCAGCCGGCAGGGGGAGGAGGCCTGCCTGGCCTTCTTTCGGCCCGACCTGCCCGACCGGGTGGCGGTTTCGTACGATATCATCATCCACAGCCACGGGGGCCTGGTCATCAATTACATCGCCCTGCGTGGTTTGAAGGGCGAAGATGTCATCCGGGACTCCGATCGGCTGGAATCGAGGACCGGCGTGATGAAGAATTATTACGCCGCCAAGTGGGGGCTGCAGAGCTACCACCTCTCATTCAGCCGGTTCAACGACCGGGGGATGCACACCAACACCTCGAACTGGCGCCGCAATCCGGGCGCCCGGCTGGTTGGCCACGGGGACGACCCGGTGCGTGAACTGGGACGGCGTTACCGGATCCGGCTTACCAAGGACGCCGGGTTCCTGCAGTTTTTCGTGGACGGTGCTTTTGCCCACGCCGCGGTGGATCGTGATACCGGCCGGCGGCCGATACCCGATTACGGAAAATTCGCTTTTCGGCTGGTCGGTTCCGACATCAAGGCCGACATTTTCGGATTTCGGGTGCACCGGATTGATCGGCATCCGGAGGTGGACAAGAACGCGGAGGATTATGTCTGAGGCATCGTTCGGCCGGGAACATTACCACCTGGTGGAGCGGGCCCGGGAAAAGTTGCCGGCCTCGCGCTGGCATGAGATGCTGGTCTACCTGTGCGGGCTGGCCGAACGTTCGATAATGCCGTCGTCCGGGCCTTTCCGGCGGCCCTGGCTGACGG
>JAKJFK010000255.1 GCA_022704925.1 candidate division TA06 bacterium
CCGACTGGGGCTTCGAGTCGCGCCTCTGGCGGTACGATCCCTACGCCGGCGGCGACGGCCGGATGGATGACCTCGGCCCGGCTTTCCCGCTCGGTTCGGCACGCACCGAGCGGAGCATGGAGCATTGGCAGGTCCGGGGCCTGGTCTTCGGCGCGGACGGCAAACTCTACTACACCATGCGCCTTCCGGAGGCGGCGAAGGACTCCACCTGGCTGCTTCGTCTCGATCCCGCCAACGGCAAGCGCGAGAAGGTCGGCCGGATCAGGTTCGGTGAACACGAACCGGTGGCCATCGCCAGCGCCACGCCCGATTTTTACGGCAACCTTTACTTTGCCGAGGCCGGGCTATCGCCGACCGGCCTGTACATCTACCGGCCGACCGGGATTTCGAGCCAGCCGACCACCTTTTCCTTCAAGGACATCAAACCCTGGGGGTGAGCATGTACCGGGAAGAAGATTTGCGGAAACGAACCTGGCCGGTCAAACCGCCGGCCTACCGCGGGGACTACTCGCCTTACGTCAGGGAGGGGCGGATCATCAACCGGGTCCTGCGCAACCACCAGTCCCTTTCCGAGCCGATTCCCGACGGTGAATCGGCCATCACCTCGCTCTGCCGCGGCTGCCACGGCCGGATTTACGGAGCCACCTCCGGGGTCCGGAGCCATCTCTTTTTATATGATCCGGGTCCGGGCGGCGACGGCGTCTGCGATATCGGGGTGATTCCCGGCGCCACGGGCGTGCGGCAGGCCCTGGTGGCCGCCCCGGACGGGACGCTTTACGGGGCCATCTCCGAGGGGCCGGAGGCCGGACGCCTCTTCCGCTGCTTGACCGACCGCGATTTTCAAAACGAGTTCGGTTACGGCTGCGGCCCGGTTGAAATGCTGGGCGTTCCGGTGCCGGGCGAGGGTATCGCCGGGCTGGTGCTTGACGGGCGGCGCCGGCGTTTTTACGGCGTGAGCCGGGCGAGCGGAAAATTCTTCTATTACGATCTTCAGGACGACCGGTCCGAGGTTAAGGCCGAGCTGGACGCCAAAGGACGTTTTTCCGAGCGGCTCGTCCTGGATGGCGCCGGTGTCGTTTACGGCTGCCGTTCCGAGGGTGAATTCTTCCGTTACGATCCGGCGGTCGACCGCCTGGAAGGATTGGGCGCACATCTGCCCGCCCTGGCCGGCCGGGAGATGTATAACCGGCTGGAATCGGCGGTTTTCAACGATTACGACGGCCTGATCTACGGCGGCGGTTCGGCCGACGGGGTCCTCTTCAGCCTCGATCCCGCCTCCGGCCGGGTCCGTTCCCTGGGCAAGGCCTCGGCCGCGGCTGGCTGTCCGGCGCTGGCCGCCGGTTTCGACGGCCGGATCTACGGAATCAGCGGCACCCGGTCCGGCATGGCCCGCCTCTTCCGGTACGACCCGGACGAGCATTCCCTGGAGGATCTCGGCCTGCCGCTGGCGGCCAGCGAAACCTTCTGGCACGGCTACGAATTTTCGGCCGCCTGCACCGGTTCCGCCGGCGAGATCTACCTGGGCGAAAGCGACCGGGTGAGCCACCTCTTCATCTACTTCCCGCCGGTACTCCGCCGCCGGCGGGCTGACGTCTGACCGGGTTTCGGCCGGGAAACTCGACATGATGGACCAGCTATCCCAGTTGAATCCGGTCATCCAGGCCCTGGCGGCCACCTCTTTCACCTGGGGCCTGACCGCCCTGGGCGCCGCCCTGGTTTTCCTGGTCCACCGTCCCAACCAACGCCTCTTCGAGTCGATGCTCGGAATGGCCGCCGGGGTGATGATCGCCGCCAGCATCTTTTCCCTGCTGCTGCCGGCGATTTCGCTGTGCACCGACTGTCCTTACCCCGCCTGGATCCCGGCCGTGGCCGGATTTCTGCTGGGGAGCGTCTTCATCATGCTCCTGGACCGGGTGCTGCCCCACCTTCACCCCGGCCTGGCCGTGGAGAAGGCCGAGGGAATCCGCACGAAACTGCCGACCTCCTTCCTGCTGGTCCTGGCGGTTACCCTTCACAACATCCCGGAGGGGCTGGCGGTCGGGGTGGCTTTCGGTTCCGTCTCCGGCGGGGAAATTTACCGGAACCTGGCCTCGGCCCTG
>JAKJFK010000046.1 GCA_022704925.1 candidate division TA06 bacterium
TTTTTTTGCCGGGGCCACCATTTTTTGGAAAATCCGGCCGGGGAAGTTCAGATTCACGGTTGAATTCGGATGCGTTTTCCAATATTTTTAAAGAGGCGTCTCCGCCGTTCCCTCTCCCTTTATTTATATTGACAGGCCAGTTAGTACGGGGTAAAATGCTTATGGCTTATGAATAAAAGAGATATTTTAACCGTTGTTTTTTTGGGGGCGCTTATCTTGATGGTGCCGCCGTCCCTCCAGGCCCGGAGCAAGCTCAACGCCCTGCCCGGCCGGGAGAAGGTGACCGTGAACCTGGCCAATCCGGCCGCCACCCTGGTCGAGGAGGAGCGGGTGCTCACCCTTCAGGAAGGGCTGAACCAGGTTGATTTCTCCTGGAAGGGCGTCAACATCGATCCGGACAGCCTCCGGCTGACCATCCTGGGCCGGAACTTTCCGCACCAGTACTGGGAGTTGAACCGCGACGAGGCCGATCTCAGGTATGAAGTGGTCGATCTGGACACCGCCCGGTTCATCCTGGATCTGCCGCCCAACACTACCCGCGAGTTCTTCTACGACCTCCGTCTTTACGAAGGCGTCCGCCGCGACCGGCGTTGAGCCGGCTCCCGACGGACGCTCCCAACCCTGACCGGGCCATGAGCACACCGATAATCGATTTTCACACCCACGCCTTTCCGGACGAGCTGGCCGATCGGGCCATCGCCCACCTCGAAGCGGAGGGTGGCATCAAGGCCCGCCTGGACGGCCGGGTCTCCTCACTGCTGGCGGCCATGGACCGGACCGGCATCAGCACCAGCGTCGTCTGCAGCATCGCCACCCGGCCCGGCCAGTTCCACTCCATCCTGGAATGGAGCCGGCGGATCGCCTCTGAGCGCATCATCCCCTTTCCCTCCATTCACCCGGCCGACCCGGATTATCGGGAACATCTCAAGGCGGTGGCCGGGTCGGGCTTCAAGGGGATCAAGCTGCATCCCTACTACCAGGACTTCGATCTCGATTCGCCCGCTCTTTTCCCGGTTTACGAGGAACTCTGCCGCCACGGGCTCATCCTCCAGGCGCATACCGGTTTCGATTTCGCCTTCGAGTACGTGGACCGCTGCGGTCCGGCCCGGATCATGGAAGTGATCCGGCGCTACCCGGAACTAAAGCTGGTCGCCACCCACCTGGGCGCCTGGAAGCAGTGGGACGAAGTGGAGGATCTGCTGGTCGGCCGCCCGGTTTACCTGGAAATCTCCTTTTCCCTCGAATTTCTCGACAAGGAACAGGCGCTGCGCATCATTTCCCGGCACGATCCAGGCCGGATCCTTTACGGAAGCGATTCGCCCTGGACCGATCAGCAGACCACCCTGGAACTCTTCCAGGAGCTGGAACTGGGGCCGGAGCTCGAAGCGGCCGCCCTGGCCGGCAATGCCCGCCGCCTGCTGGGATTGAGTGGCTGACCGGCGGTTCGGCTTTACGAAAGGCCGGTTTTATAGTATAATTTACGTGATTATATGATATTCGCAATCATCGTACTGGTCATCCTGCTGCTTTTCTCCGCCTACTTTTCGGCCGCCGAGACCGCCTTAACCTCGCTCGGAAAACTGAAGGTCAAGGCCCTGATCGAAAAGGAGGGGCGCCGGGCCGAAATACTCAACCTCTGGCTCAAGGAACCCTCCAAGTACCTGACCACCATCCTGGTGGCCAACAACATCGTCAATATCGTCGCCGCCTCCCTCTCCACCTACCTGGCCATTGAGAACGTTCCCGAACAGTACGACACGCTGGCCACCGGGATCGCCACCTTCTGCATCACCCTGCTGATACTGGTCCTGGGCGAGATCGTTCCGAAGACCTTCGCCCGGCAGAATTCCGACCGGCTGGCCCTCTTCTTTTTCCCGTCCATGCTTTCGATCACCTACCTGATTCATCCGCTGGTTCAATTCTTCGTCTCCTTTTCCGACAAGGTCATCCGGCTGCTGGGCGGCCACCTGGCTCCCCAGGCGACCCACATCAGCACCGAGGAGCTCCAGACCCTGATCGATATCGGCGAGGAGGAAGGGGCGCTGGCCGCCGAGGAACGGGAGATGCTTACCAGCGTGATCGAATTCCGGGAGACCGAGGTCTCCGAGGTGATGACCCCGCGGGTGACCATTTCGGCCCTGCCCGAGGACGCCTCGATCGGTGACGCCCTGGCTTTGATGGTCAAGGAGAAGCACAGCCGGCTGCCGATCTACCGTGACTCGATGGATGAAATCGTCGGCGTGGTGGATTCGCGCCAGGTGCTGGGATACATTTCGGAGGGGGAACGCAATCTGCTGGTGCGCCAGGTGATGCGGCCGCCCTTTTTCGTGCCCGAGATGATGCGGGTCTCCGAGCTGCTCAAGGAGTTCAAGCGGCGCAAGCTGCACCTGGCCATCGTGATCGACGAGTACGGGGGCACCGCCGGCCTGGTGACGCTGGAGGACCTGCTGGAGGAGATCGTCGGCGAGATCCAGGACGAGTACGAGGTGGAGAGCAGCGAGTACCAGACCCTGGCCGAGAACACCTACCTGGCCAACGCCAAGATGGAGATCGAAAAGGCCAACCAGCTCCTGAAGCTGGACATCGAGGACGACGACACGGCCGAAACCCTGGCCGGCTTCATTCTCAACCGGCTTGGCCATATTCCCCAGAAGGGGGAACAGGTCCGTTATCACAACTTTCTCTTCACCGTGGAGCAGGCCGACGAGCGGACCGTCAGCCTGCTGCGCATCCAGAAACTGACCCCCCGTGTTCCGCATGAGGCATCCTGAGAAGGAGGCCGCGCTTCAGTCCGTCCGCCGGGTAGCCGAATTCCTTAAGTCGGAAGCCGCCCCGATCGAGCCGGTACTGTACCGCGGATTCTTCACCGGCCACCGCTACCTCTTCTACGATCAGGAGAGGCGCCGCTACCACGCCTGGTTTGACCGCCGCCGCCGGGGTTGGTGCGTCCGGGTGACTCCGCCCGCCGGTGATTTTTTCACCCTGCCCCGGTCCGGCCTCCATTTCCTGGTTACCTCGCGCAGTTTTTTCATTTACGCCAATTTTAACCTGGCGGTCGAGTACCTGGAGAACTTTTTCCGCCGTCGTGACTACCCGGTCGATTCCGTTTCCTGGAAGGAGACCGTGAGCCTGCCCTGGTGGCAGGTCAGCCAGGGCAGCCTGGTCTCCGGCGGGGCCGCCGGAAATTTTTCCATAAACTTCTCCCGGGGACAGTTCACCGCCCGCTTCCACGACGAAAACGGCCGGCCTTACTTCTGTTCGCCTCGTCACCAGTACCTTTTTATCTTTAAGCCGCGCCTGCGCATCCGGGACGGCCGGGTCCGGATCGAACAACTGCTCAAGTCTTACGCCGAGACCGAGATCAAGACCACCAGTCCCAATCCGCTGGCCCTGCTCAAGCAGGCTATCTATGGTTTCAAGAGCGCCAACCTGCGTGCTTTTTATTCCGAGGAGGGATTGATTCCCGAAGTCCGCCACGTAATCATTTTTGTGGTTTACTGGCACTTCGCGCTGGCCCTGATCAACGCCAGCGTCTTTGTCCGGGTGGCCGAGCGGCTCAAGGGGCAGACCTGGTACACGCTGGCGGCCGGGGCCCTGGTCTTCTTTCGGATGCCGGCCGAGATCATCAACATGCGCCGCGCCTTGCGCCTGACCCGGAACCTGCCGGGTTCCCGCCTCCAGAAGATCATGGATTCCGAAGAGTTCCGCTCCATCATCGAGAACCGCAAAATCCGCTCCTGGCGCAATTTCGAGCGGATATACACCGACCTTTTCCGGGCGACCGAGTACCTGGCCGAGGCCCTGGAGCGCTACCGACTGGCCAAGCCGAAGATCTACCGCCTGGTAAGCGCCGGGAGGCAGGCCGAGGTGCCGGATCTGCTGGGGAGCGAACTGGGGATCGGGAGGGAGGATCTGGATCTGCTGGTGCCGCTGGCCGGGCGGCTGGAGGCCCTGGAACGCACCGAGATCGTGCGCATCTTCACCGGCCACCTGGAACGGCTGCGGTCGGCCGGGCTGCTTCGGGAAAGCGAATGGCCGGGTCTGGTGGATTTCGTCAACCGGACCTTTCCGGAACAACTGGAATGGGACACGGTGGTGGGCGCTTACAAGTCACTCAATGACCGGATCAAGCGGGCCGAACGAAATCCCAGCCGGCCGGAACTGAGCGTCATGATTGAAAATTCCAAGCTCGCCTCGATACCCTTCCGGCGCGCCGAACTGCTCCTGATGGTCTCCTTTTACATGATCGGCTACGGCGCCACCTACCTGCCCTATATGCCGACCCTGGTTTTTCCTCTCTACTACCTGGTCTACGGCGTGCTGACCCAGCTTATCTACTCCGGCCTGGAGCGGATGGGCACCCCGGTCTCGCTCCAGTACCTTTACAAGGAGCTGGAAAACGACCCGGCCGTTCCCTCGGCCTCGGACGTCTGGAACGAGTATGCCAGCCAGCAGCTGCGCCTCTTCGCCGTCTTCTCCTCGCTGGGCCTGATCATCGGGATCGGCGGCCGGCTGCTGGCCGACCGGACCCACAACATCTCCTGGTTCGCGGTCGAGGCGCTGGGGATGGGCACCTACCTGCTGGCCCTCTGGGAGTGGTTCCGGTACTGGAACGGTCTCGTGCGCCGCTGCAAGGTGGCCCACTGAACCGGGCCGATGCCGGCCGCGGCCTCCCGGCCTGAAGGATACCCACCGGTTCTTTTTAAGGGCGTCCGGTTCCCAGCCGCAGCTGGCCGCCGGGGTTGGATTGGCCGGCCCAGCGCAGCACGCTGGCCGCCGGTTTCCCGTTCGGTTCGATATCGGTTTCGTGGCCGAAGAGGTCGAAGCCGATGATGGCGCCCGGTTTCGAATCCAGGCCGAGCGATTTCCAGGGCAGGGCGGCCTCGATCAGGTAGCCGACCGCCGGTCCCGGGTGCGGCCAGGGTTCCCAGCCCTTGAGCAAGGCCGGATCGTTCCAGATCTTGACCGTGCCCCGGCCGCCCTCCAGCGTCCGGCGGTTTGATCCGTCCGCCGCCGAAATTTCCAGGCGGAGTTCCCGGCCGCCGGTCGTCGCCGGGACCAGCCAGACCGAGAGATCGTCGGCGGGATCGGGGCGGACCAGGTCGCCGGCGATATCCCGGTCGAAGCGCAGTTCCAGGCAATCGGGTTCCCGGCCCCCGGCCGGGTGGTCGGCGGCCACCAGCTGGTCGTCGAAGACGCGGCCGCACAGGTAAAGGTTCTCGGCATCATAACCAGCCCACCATTCCACCCGGTAGTCCATCCCGTAGTCACAGGTTATCTTGTAGCTATCCTTCCAGGAATGGATCGTTTCCATGTCAACGCTGCCAAGGACCTGCATCGAGTAGTAAAGGGCGGAACTGGCCGTCTTCCCCCATTCGCCGAAATCGCCGTCCAGGACCGGCGGCTTGGAGAGGGGGCGGGCGGTGTTCAGCCAGACGAAACTCCTTCCCTGCTGGGGCGGCAGCGGCTGGGCGGGCAGCGGCCGGTCTTCCCGGTAGGGGAAGGCCGGGTTGATTTGTTCCTTGAGCGATCTTTCGGAAGGAATCGGTCCCGCCGTGAAGGCCGGCGCCCGGAAATGGCCGGTCCAGGGCTCCTGCCCCCGGTTGACATGAAGCACCTCGATCCGGACGGTCTGTTCCGGATCGGCCGCGTAGTAGGCGAAGGACTCGGTCGCGGGCAGTTCGGGCAGGTCGGTCTCCGCCCGTCGGACCGTCTCCCGAAAGGCGGCCGGTTCGACCTCGATTCCGTAAAGGAAGTAGTACTTGTTCGCCTCGCATTGGAAACGGCTCTTGCCGCCCGGGACGGCCGCCAGTTCCATGGGGTTGCCCAGCTGGTCGACGAGGCGCAGGTTTTTGGGCTCGAGTCCGATGGTCACGCTCCGCGCCTCGCCCGGGAAGAAGCAGACCGCCGGCCGGCCGCTCCGGCCGTCCCGGTAGGCCCAGAGGTAACCGCCGTGTTTCACGGTGGTTTCCAGCGGCTCCGGGTCCGGCTGGCTGCCGGCCAGCACCTGCCCGGCGATGGCGTGGAGGGTCAGGGCCGTGGAGAGGGTGGTGTCGGGTTCGAGGAGATTGTAAGTGTCGTGGACCTCCATCCAGTTGTAGCCGGTCGGCAGGGTCCGGTAATCCATGGTTACCTGGGCCCGGTGCAGGAAGAAACTGTTGATGAAGTTGTGGTGGGCCGAGTAGGTGGCGTGGATCGTCCCGCCCCGCAGCCGGCTGAAGGTGGTGTCCCGGCTGAAACTGCCGGCGATGACCCACATCCGCTTCTTGTGCTTGTCGATCAGCCAGCCCAGTTTTCTCCCCTGGTCGCCCGAATAGTTCATGAAAGAGCCGCCGAACCAGTCGACGTAAGGCATGCCGCCCACCCTTTCGAACCCGTCGAGCCAGGCGCATTCGGCGCTGATCAGGAACTCGGCATCCGGCCGGTGCTTCCGGATGATCTCCTCGGTCTTGACCAGGATCGGTAGGAATTCGTGCGGATGGGCGTGCCCCTCCAGTTCGTCCTGGATCCACCAGATTTTTATGTAAGGGGCGTACATCCGGGCGAACTGGTCCACCGCGTCGTAGTAAGATTCCCGGTCCGGACCCGGCGATGGGTGGCGGGCCGGCAGCGGTGGATGCCAGGGCGGCTCGGCGCTCTTGCGCCACCACCAGGGGTTGATGCAGAGGGCAACCGTGATCCCGGAATCGGTGAGCATCCTGATCAGTTCCGTCCGGTCGGGCAGGCTCTTCTTTTCGATGTTGTATATCTCCTGCAGGCGCAGGTAGAGATCGGTCAGGTTCCCGTAGTAGCCGAAGCCGCCCCGTTTCATCAGGGCGACCACCTCGGGCGAGATGGTGGTCAGCAGGCCGATGGCCGCCGGCCGGGCCGGGTCGGGTCGGGGCATCACGCTGAAGGTTATCTCCCCCCAGCCGGCTTCGCTTCCCTTCACCCAGTACTTGAGCGCGTAAAGTCCGTTGGGCAGCGCCGGCAGGTTCAGCCGGGCCGAGGCCGCGCCGCCGGCGGCCAGCTGGACCGGGGCCAGTTCGCTTTGCAGTATAATCACCTTGTCCTGGTTGATCAATTCATAGGCCAGCGTTCCGGATTTTGCCTGGCCGGTGTAGTTGTAGAGACGAACGTCGAAAGCGACCGGCGGTTCCTCCTGGTAATGAATGCGCCCGACCGTCGGGTCGTCGAGGCCGGCCTCGATTGCCGCGGCGGGGATGTAACGGGTTTCGCGGGCGGCGGTGTCCCCCAGGGCCGACTCCTCCGGCAGGAATTCGACCGCGTCGATCAGGACGTTGCTGCCGCTGATGGAAAGGTAGACCGGCTTGTTGGCGCCGGTTACCGTCACCCGGAGCCGGGTCCAGTCGGTGTCGTTCAGGTTGGCGCTGGCGCTGACGCCCAGGCTGGTGCCCCGGTTCTCCGGGAGCATCGGCGTGATCGAGATTTTGTTCGGACCGCCGGTTGAACGGGCCCAAAGACCCAGGACATACTTCTTGTTGGCGGCCAGCTTGACCGGCAGCGTGTAGAACTGGTTGCTGTTGAAGGAGAGGTCGGCGACCTGGCGCGGCATCGGTTTGAGCTTCAGCGCGTATCGGCCGTGGAAGGCGGCTTCGTCGGTTATCCAGCCTGGATCGGGGAAGGCCGAGTCGAAACCTTTGGTCCGGCGGCCGATTTCGTGGCACCAGCCAACCTCGAAACTGCCGTTGCGAAGCAGGTTTCCGGATTCCGGTCCGGCGGCGGCCCCGGTGCTCAGGATCAGGATCGCCGCCAGGAGCATCGGTCCGATCTGAAGGGTCTTCATTATTTTGCCTCCGGTTGCGGGGTTGGCTTGCCGTCGATATCGTTCAGATCGTTGGTAATAAACAGCTGGCTGATGGCGATCCAGTAACGGTAATAGGGGGGCGCTTCCGAGAGGCCGCCGCCGCCGGCCTGGACGGCGGTCACGGTAAGTTCCCGGGCCGGCTTGTTAATCCGCAGGGCCGGTGCCACTACCCAGGGCAGCCGGCCGCCGAAACGATAGGCGGTCTCGACCTCTTCCTCGCCGAGGCGGAAGCGCAGGATGTTGTCGAAATCACGGTTGCGGTAGAAAGGTGTTTCAAACGCGATCTTATACGTTCCGGCCGGCAGCGGTTTTTCGAATTTCAGCGTCATCGAGGCCGGCACGCCCGGATGCTCGCAGACGGCGATGACTCCGTAAGGAATGTCGGCCGTTTCGTACCGGTGGCGCGGAAAGGCGTCCTTGAGGATCCAGCCCCGCCGGAAGGGTTGCATGCCTTCCGAATAGTCGAGGTCGAAGGCGTCCGGCGAGAAGCGCAGCTGGACGGGTGTTTTCGGTTTCGCAACCGCTTCCGGTTCCGTTACCTGGTAATCGGCCGGCCGTGGGACCACGCTTACCCCGGCACTCCGGGTGAACTTCGGCGTAAGCAGGTCCAGCACCTCTACGCCGGGCGAGACGAATTCCAGTTCGGCCCGGGGAACCTTGTCCACCAGGACCCCCCTGATTTCCTTGATCCGGCTGGTCAAACGGATGCGCAGCCGCTGCTCCCTGTACAGTGTCAGCAGTTCCCGGTACTCGCCGGCGCTGGCCGGGAAGGAGAGCAGCAGGGGCGTTTCGGCGGTGATGAGAAGCGGGAACTCCACCCGGCCGGTCTCCGGCCGGTAACGGATGGAGAGAAGCGTCAAGCCGCCGATCTGCTTGACGCCAAGTTGTTCCGAAATCTCCCTGGGCATGAAAAGGAAGCGGACCGGCCGCTGATCGGCGAAGGCGCCGGAAGCCGGTTTGCCTTTTCGGGTAACCCCGCCCAGGTACTCGACCAGGAACTGCTCACCCCAGTAGTAGGCCAGGCCCGGATGGCGCAGGTCCACCAGCTCCGGGTTTTCCAGCGTCTTCTTCAGGTTCGCCTGGTAATCGCCGCGCAGGCCGATCTCCTCGGCCGCGGCCCGGAGCCGGACCGGGACGGCGGCCCCCAGGGTCAGGCTGATTAGAAAGGCGGCCAGTCCGCATGCGATACGTTTGCGCGTCTTCACTTTTCACCTCGCTGATCTGTTAACGGTCAGGGTGGGACGGAATTTGAGCAACCATGCTCCTCCGACGAACACCGGTTCGTGGGTGAAAGAAGATAACGGCGATACCTTTGGATAATAACATCAGGACTGGCCGCCTGTCAAATTACGGGAGCGGCCGGGCGGTTGCTCGAGGAGAAGAAATTGATAAGCGGGAATGGATCAGGCAGGGCAGCCGGGAACCGGGAAAAATTGGCGCTTCCGCCAACTTGAAAATCGAGAATCGAGAATGGACCTAATCGAAAATCACCGGCCTTAACCAGACCTTATCAATTTTCGACTTTCGACTTTCGATTCTCTACTGAGATTTATCCAGGCAAATCTCAGTGGAGCAGAAAGAAGTTGGCGCCTCCGCCCGCCATAATTGTGGCGAGGCTACGGTCGGCCACCCGGCTGACGGCTCTGAAAGGGCGGGTTTTTCAGGCGGGGTCCGGGCGGTTCACTATCTCGCCGCCCCTGCCAGGCGAATGCTTCTTATCCGTCGCATTGGCAGTTATCAACTCCCTTTGTCAGGAAGTGGAGCAGGAGGGAGTTGGCGCCTCCGCCCGCCGGAATTCCGGCGGGGCTCCGGTCGGCCACCCGGCCACGAAACGCTCCCTGATCGGTCGCCTTTCGTAAACGGCCTCCCATCAACTCCCTTTGTCAGGAAGTGGAGCAGGAGGGAGTTGAACCCTCGGTCTCTGGAGTGCGATTCCAGTGTTTTCCCACTAAACTACTGCCCCATTCAACGATCTTCAATATTATACCAGAGGCGGCCGGTTATGGTAAAGGGAGCGCAGGAGCTTGCGGGTCTCCTCCGGCACCGGCCCGAAACGGTCGGCCAGTTCCCGGGCCAGCCGGTCGGCGTCCTCGGAGAGGCCGAAGAGGCGCCGGTAGATGGAGAGGCGCACCAGCTCCGAGGGAATGTAGTCGGCCGGGATGATGCCGGAGACCGGCCCGTCCGGTTCGGCCGGTCCGGCCGCCTGGCCGGTCAATTCGGCCACCGCCTCCCGG
>JAKJFK010000256.1 GCA_022704925.1 candidate division TA06 bacterium
CCGCCGCTACCGCTTCCAGCCGGAGGCCGGAGAGGTACGGACGACCTTCGAAGACCGGCCCAACCTGCGGCTCAGGGTTTACGCACCGGAAAAACTCTCCCACCTGATTCTTCATCCCGGTTCCTACCTGAGCCCGGACGGACAGCGGGATACCTGGCGCTGGAGCGCGGTGATCAATGCCGACCAGGCCTGCCTGGTCCACCTTCTCGAGGTTGAACCCGGCACCGGGAAAAATGAATCGCGTTTCGAGGTGGAGGAGGACGGGGAGAAAATCTCGGTCCGCTTCGGTCCCGGATCATCTCCGCGGCGGGTTATTTTCACCCCGAAACACGTCCGGGTCGAAAAACGGTCCGGATGAAGGCCGAAACAAGAGCCCCCGTGAAACCAAAACTTTTTACCAACGGCCGATTCTGCACCCCGCAAGGCATCCGGCCGAATCTGTCCCTGGAGGTACGTGGCGGCCGGATCGCCGGACTTTTCCCGGTCGGCCGCGGCAACCGAAAACCGGTCGAAACGATTGACCTGCAAGGCCGCTACCTGCTGCCCGGATTCCTGGAGATTCACACCCACGGCGCCGGCGGGTTTGAATTAACCGCCGGCCGGTATCGGCCGGAACGGGGAGCCTTCGAATCCTCAGGGAGAATTTATCGGCAGGAACTCCCGCTTTACTGCCGGCGCCGGGCCTCCACCGGCATCACCGGCCTCTACCTGGGAACCCTGGCGGCGCCGGTCAAGCGGCTCCAGTTCGTCTTCCGCCAGCTGGCCGATTACATGGAATCCGCCGGCAACGGCCGGGACGGCTGCCTGGTACACGGCGGACTGCTGGAAGGAACTTTCATGCTTCCGGAATTCTGCGGCGCCCACAACACCGACTACATCTATCCGCCCGACATCGAGCTCTTCAAGCGCATCAACGAATCAGAAATCATCCGGCTGACCAACGTCGTCCCCGATTCCGGGACGCCGGCCCTGAAGCTGATCCGTCACCTGGCCCGCCGCGGCATCTCGGTCGGCGCCGGCCATACCAATGCCAGCCACCGGCAGTTCCAGCTGGCCCGCCGGGCGGGATTGAAGTACATCATCCACCTGCTCAACGGACCCACCGGCCACTCCTACAAGGTCTTCGAGGGCGGCGGCGCCCTGGAGGCGGCCCTGGCCGAACCTTTCCACGTCGAGATCATCGCCGACGGGATCCACGTCAATCCCCTGTACGTGCGCGACATCCTGGCCCGGAAGGGTCCCGGGAAAGTGATGCTGGTGACCGATTCGATGTTCCCTTCCCAAGCCGGCCTGATTAATCACTTCAATGTAAGCGGGATAGCGGGCGGCATCAATCACAAGGGCCGCTATGCCTATGTAATCGGTAAAAAACCCATCACGCTTTTTTCCACCCTGATCACCATGGACCAGGCCTTCGGCAATCTTCTCTCCTGGCTGACCGTCGAAGGGCCGGGGATCTGGCATGAAAAACATCCGGCCCGCCCCTTCAACGAGGCGCTGGCCATCGTCAGCCGCTGCTGTTCGGCCAACATCGCGGCGATGTTAAAGGAAGGCGGCGGGGATGACCTGGAGACCGGGGAACTGGCCGCCGGCCGCTGGGCCGACCTGGTGGCCGCCGAGATCACCGGCCGCCCGGGCCGATACCGGCTCCGGGTCCGGGAGGTCTACGTCCGGGGAAGGCGGGTCTGGCCGGAGCCGGAGGCTTGATGGCCGAAAACCGGGTTTGCACGGACCTGAACGGCAAGTGGTGGATTTTCTTTGACCGGGAGGACCTGGGCATCACCACCACCCAGGCGCCCTGGTTCCTGGCCGACACCCGGCGGCGGCCGGCCCGGGAGCTTACCCAGGAGCCGCCGGTCGGCCACACCGAGGACCTGGTCTCCCCGGACAAGACCGAGTTCAACCGGCGCTTCTGGGCCCGGGTCCAGGCCGAGAAGCGGGCCATCCGAGTCCCCTCGGTCTGGCAGGAGCTGGAGCCCGGCTACGCCGGGGCGGCCTGGTACTGGCGCACCTTCGACTGCCGGGGCGGCCGGAAGGGTCAGCGGGCCTTCCTGCGTTTCGGGGCGGTGGCCTACTTCTGCGAGGTCTG
>JAKJFK010000047.1 GCA_022704925.1 candidate division TA06 bacterium
GGCGTGGTCTGCGACCCGAGAAAACTCTCG
Source organism: candidate division TA06 bacterium (assembly GCA_022704925.1). Classification (GTDB taxonomy): domain Bacteria; phylum Ratteibacteria; class UBA8468; order MWAK01; family MWAK01; genus MWAK01. The sequence goes on from JAKJFK010000047.1 coordinate 31, forward strand.
GTTTGCGAACTGGAACGGGTCAGCCGGGCTTATATTCAGGCGGTCTGGCCGGTGATCGGTCCGCACCGGGACATACCGGCTCCCGATGTCTACACCAATTCCCAGGTCATGTCCTGGATGATGGACGAGTACAGCCGGATAACCGGGGAGGCGCTGGGCGGCGTCATCACCGGAAAGCCGATGTCTCTGGGCGGTTCGGTTGGCCGCGATGACGCCACCGCCCGCGGCGGCCTTTATACCATCCGGGAGGCCGCCCGGGAGATCGGCCTGGACCTGAAGGGGGCCACGGTGGCCGTTCAGGGATACGGCAACGCCGGGTATCACATCGCGCGCCTGCTCCGGCGCCATTTTAACGCCCGGATCGTCGCGATCAGCGACAGCCGGGGCGCCATCAAAAACCCGCGCGGCCTGGATCCGGAAAAGGTGCTGGCCTACAAGCAGAAGAAAGGGTCGGTAGCCGGCTTCCCCGGCGCCGCGGCGGTCCGGCCGGCGGCCTTTCTGGAACTGCCGGTCGACATTCTGGTTCCGGCCGCCCTCGAAGAGGTGATCACCGGCGCGAACGCCGCCCGGATCCGCCCCCGCATCCTGGCCGAACTGGCCAACGGACCGACCACCCCGGAGGCCGACCATATTCTTGAAAAGAACGGCGTGCATGTCATTCCCGACTTCTTATGCAACGCCGGCGGGGTAACCGTTTCCTACTTTGAGATGGTCCAGAACGCCTATCTTTATGCCTGGGACCAGCTGCGCATCGAGGAGCGTCTGGACCGGAAGATGACCACCGCCTACCACGAGGTGCTGGCCACGGCCCGGCGTTATAACCTGGGCATGCGCCAGGCGGCTTACCAGGTGGCGGTGCAGCGGGTTATCGAGGCGATGCGGTTGCGGGGTTGGATTTGACGAGCCGCCGGCGGCTTTTGAAACGGGGCGGAGAGATTTTGACGGCGGGGCCGGCTACTGGGCGTCCTTGACGCAGCGGAATCCGAGATCGGGGGCCGCCAGTATTCCCCGCTGGGATGAAATGGTTTCCAGCTGGCCGGCCCGATCCCGGAACGAACCTCCCTTGACCACCTTCCAACGACTGTTGCGGCTGGAAACCGAAGTGGTGGTCCATTCCTTGACGTTTCCGGCCATATCCAGGACACCGTAAGGGCTGCGTCCCGAGTTGAAGCTGCCGACCGGCGCCGTACCGGTTCCGTAACGCGGATTTTCGGCGCAGTTGGCCAGTTCCGGGTTAAAATTGTTGCCCCAGGGATAGATGTAACCCTGAACACCCCGGGCGGCCTTCTCCCATTCGTTTTCGTTCGGCAGCCGTTTGCCGGCCCAGGCGGCGTAAGCTTCGGCGTCGGCGAAGCTTACGTTGACCACCGGGTGATCCTCGAGTTCCGGCGCGAAGGTTCCGTTCTTCCAGATGTTGAAACTGACGCCGCGCGGATCGGACGGCGGCCGGCGGCCGGTCGCCTTGATGAAGACCAGGTACTCGCGGTTGGTAATTTCGTGCTGGTCGATGTAGAAAGGGGGCAGCGAGAAACGCACCGGCTGACCCTTGGAGTCGTATCCCTTGATGAATTCACCGCCGCCGACCAGGACCATGTTTTCCGGGACCGGGCCGCTTGGATTTCCGGAACCGAAGCCCGGGGCCGGCGGTGGTGCGCTTCCGGGACCGCTTCCGCCGGGCAGGGGCAGCGGTGCGGTCGGGGTTGGACGCACTATTTCCGGCTTTTGTCCGCCGGTGCCGCCGGCATTGCTGGAGGCTATCCTGGAGGTGCGGCTGATCTTGAGGCTGAGCAGAACGATGCCGCTCACCGCGGCCAGCACGATTATCAACAGTACTACCGTCGTCACCAGATTCGAAACGTCCGATTTCTGGATGGTGCGTCGAACCGACTTTTCAACCTGTTCGGCCGATTCCTGGTCTATCAACGGGTGTGGCATTTAACCTCTAATGCGGTTGCCGCCGGCGAAAGCAAAAAATCACCCTTTTACCGGCCCTTGATGTGAAGGCGGCTCTTCCGGGCGGCCCGTTCCCATCCCGTCCGCCCGTCCTTTTTACTCGGGTTGGCCACGCTTTTGGAAAAATATCAAGATTATTTTACCGAAAAATCAAAAAAAAGACAAGTGTTGATTTTGAATCCGGCTAAAGTATAAAATCTATAGTAATTAAAATTTTCAAATTACAAACCGTCTCCGTCAGGTGAATGCCCGGTTCGGGACGGCGTTTGAAAAGGGTGAAAATGGCTGAAGAAGATATTCTGGCGGAGCGTCGCAAGAAATTGGCCGGGCTCCTGGAACGCGGGGTCGAAGCCTACGGCCGCCGTTACGACCGGACCAATCCGATCGCGGCGGTGACCGAGTCCTCTGAAAGAGTCCTCATCTGCGGGCGCCTGATGGCCTGGCGCGACCACGGCAAGGCCGCCTTTGCCGATCTCGAGGATTTTTCGGGCCGGATTCAGCTTTATTTCCAGCGGGATCGGCTGGGCGATGATTTCAGCCGGGTGAAGGATCTTGATATCGGGGATTTCGTCGGAGTGGCGGGCCGGCCGTTCCGCACCCGCACCGGCATGCTCACGATCGGGGTGGAAGAGTTCACGCTGCTGTCGAAGTCACTGCGGCCGCTACCGGAAAAATGGCACGGGCTCAAGGATGTCGAGATCCGTTACCGCCAGCGCTATCTGGATTTGCTGGCCAACCCTGACACCCGGAAAGTATTCGCCACCCGCAGCCGGATCATCGCCGGCATCCGGCGCCAGCTGGACCAACTCGGCTTCCTGGAGGTGGAGACGCCGATGATGCATCCCATTCCGGGCGGCGCCGAAGCCCGTCCTTTCGTTACCCACCATAACGCCCTGGAGTTGGAACTCTACCTGCGTATTGCTCCGGAACTATACTTGAAAAGGCTGCTGGTCGGGGGACTGGAAAGGGTTTACGAGATTAACCGGTCCTTTCGGAACGAAGGAATTTCGACCCTGCACAACCCGGAATTTACCATGTTGGAGCTCTACGCCGCCTACGGCGATTACCGGTTGATGGCTGAACTGGCCGAACTGCTGATTCTCAACGCGATCGACGAACTCTTTCCGGATAGCGGCCGGCGCCTTTCCTACCAGGGGCGCGAGATTGATTTTACGCCTCCCTGGCCGAGGCTGACCCTGGCCGAACTGCTGCGCGAAAGGCTCGATCTGCCCGGCTGGGATGACCGGTCGCTCCTCCTGGAACGGGCCCGGGCCGGCGGACTTGAGCTGGACGGCTCCGAAACCGTTTTCGACCTGCTGGATCTCCTCTTCAAGTTCCGGATTCAGCCCGGTCTGGTCCGGCCGACCTTCGTGCTGGATTACCCGGCGGAAATATCCCCGCTGGCCAAGAGCAAGCCGGGGCAGCCGGGCGTGGTTGAACGTTTCGAACTTTTCATCGGCGGCCTGGAGGTGGGGAACGCCTACTCGGAACTGAACGACCCGATCGACCAGGAACGCCGGTTCCAGGCGGAAGTCCGAACCGGGCGGCCGGACCGGCCCAAGGTGGTTGACGAGGATTATATCGAGGCCCTTTCCTACGGCATGCCTCCGGCGGGCGGGCTTGGCATCGGCCTGGACCGGTTGGTGATGATCCTGGTTGACACCGCCTCCATCCGGGACGTGATCCTCTTTCCGATTCTGCGTCCGGTCCGGTGACCGGCGGGGAGAACCGCGTGGATCCTGAAAAGAAACTCCGGCTGGCCATCGGAATCGAGAACGGGCTGATTCTGCTTGCCATCGTCGCGCTCTGGCCGGTGATCCTCGGCTGGCCGCACCGTTACAGCCAGCCGCTGTTGCTGCTGGCCGTTGCGGTCATGGGGGCGGTCGCCTGGCGGCGCTGGCGCCGTCTGCTGGCCGCCATGAAAGAGGCGCGGCAAAACAACGGGTAACTGATTCATGACCCCCGGATTTAAACGGATTCTGCTGGTCGTCGGCGCCCTTATCTGGGTGGGCGTGCTGCTGGCTTACCGTGGCCCGGGCGGCAACCGGGGCAAGGCGCTCCGGCTTGAGCGCGAGGGAGAACGCCTCTACCGGCAGGGGCAGGTTGAAACGGCCGTCGGACTCTGGCAGCAGGCAATCGAACTGGCCCCGGAGCGGGTCTTCGCCTATGAAAAACTCTCAGCCCACTACCTGCTCCGCGGCGAGTGGCAAAAGGCTCAATCGCTTGCCAGTCAAGGTTTGACACATTCACCGCGATGTGTTAATCTTTACTTCAATCAGGGCTTGTCTTTGTTTCAGAGCGGAGAGTTCAAGGCGGCCGCCGACAGCATTGACCGGGTCCTGGCCTCAGACGACTACTATCCGAACGCCCACTACCTGAAAGGACTGATTTATCATGCACTCGGCGAGTCTGAACAGGCCCGAGCCGAGTTCGTCAAAGAACTGAATGTCAACCCAGCCAACCCCGGTGCCTGGAAAGCGATTCAGGAAATGAACCATGTCAAGAAAAAATAATCCAGTCGGTTATGCCGCCCCGTCCGCCATCGCCTTCAAATTTTTCGGTTCGGTAGTTTCCCTCCTGTTCACCCTCTGTTTCAGCCTGCTGCTGCCGGCCAAGCCGGCCGCCGGCTCCATCGGCGAGGACCTGAAATACCTCGGTTCCCTGGAATCGCGCCTGGCCGGATCCCCGGGCAGCCGGGCGGCCTCCGATTATATCGAGGCCCGCTTCCGGGCCCTGGGAATGCAGGATATTTCCCGGGAGAAGGTGAACGTGACCGTTCCGGTTGACGAGGGCTCCTATCTTCAGCAGGGCGGCCGCCGGATCACGATACACCCCCTGTGGCCGAACCTGGTGCGAACCTCGATGGTTCCGCCCGAAGGGCTCAGCGGCCGCCTGGTCTTCGGCGGAAGCGGGCAGCTGGAGAATTTTCTGGGGCAGGACCTCAAGGATTCCATCGTCATCCTGGATTTCAACTGCGCTTACCGGTGGCTGGACGCCACCACCCTGGGTGCCCGGGCCGTAATTTTCGTGGAGCCGGAAGAAACCTCGGTTTTTGAAGCCCGGCGCAAATTCCTGAGCCTGGCCCTGGATGTGCCCCGGTTTTACATGTCCCGGGCGGAAGCGGTTTCGCTGGCGGCGGCCGCCCGAAGCAACCCGATCGCCACCGTTTACTGCCGGCAGCGCTGGGAAAGGCGCGAAACGTACAACCTGATCGGTTACCTGAAAGGCACCGATCCGGAACTCTCCAAGCAGGTCATCTGTCTCAACGCCTATTACGACTCGATGTCGGTGGTTCCCGAACTGGCTCCCGGCGCCGGTCAGGCGGTGGGTGTCGCCGCCCTGCTGGACCTGGCCGCCTATTTTTCAGCCAACCCGCCCAAGCGCACGCTGCTCTTCCTGGCCAACGGAGCCCATCATCAGGGCTTGCGCGGCATGGTGGATTTCGTGCACCGGCACAGTCAGAAGCCTCCCAAGGGGAGCAAGATTCCCGAGGAGCTGAAGAATCAGCAGCCCATTCCGATCAAGCTCTACATCAACCTCGATCTTTCCGGTCACTCGGACCGGGTCTGTCTTTACCACAATACGACCGATTTCAGCGCCCAGCGCTACTTCGCCCCCTTCGCCAAAAAACTTTTCGGCTACCTGACGCCCGCCCAGAAGGATAAGCTTTACAACGGCATCAGCCCCGAGAAAGGCCTGAGTTATTCGACCTTCATGCCGGAATCGCTCATCAGCGACGGCCTGGTTCCCATCGTGGCCGGAATCCCCTCCCTTTCCTTCGTCACCATCTACGACAGCCGGCGTTATTTTGACACGCCCATGGACCGTCCCGAGCGGATTGATTACACCCTGGTCGACAACCAGGTGTCGATGCTGCGCAACCTGCTGGGGCGGGCCCTGGGCGATCCGGACCTCTTTCCGTCCAACGAGCTCACCTTCAAGGACAAACTTTATTTCCTCAACGGGCGCCTGGTCAATTTCAATCCCCAGAAGAGCTTCGTGCCGAACGACCCGGTGCCCGGCGCCCTGGCCTGCGTGCTGAACGCCGGGCCGAAGAGCAATTACGGCCTGCGCTGCCAGGTGGTGGAAATGACCGATGACCAGGGTTCATTTCTGGTCGCTCCGCTTGGTTGGACGCGGATGCCCTATACGCTGGAAGGATACGTGACCGATCCGGAGAACGGCCGGATCGTGATGGCCCCGGACCGGGGCGTGAACGGCGCCGAGAATTACCCGATCGAGTTTACCATGGATACCCCGGTCAAGGAATGGCGGGCGGTCATCTTCCGCTGCGAAGGCTACAATTTGTTTGACTTCGTCGATCCGCGCTACCTGATGCAGCTGACCAAGGTTGACATCTTCAATCCTTCCAACGCCATTCCGTACGCCTACGGGTACTCGCTGCCGGAACGGGATACCAAGGAAATCAAGTGGACTTCCGAAGTCGAGCCGGCGGCGGTTGTTTTCACCGAGCCGGGCATGCCGCTCAAGGTGGTCGGCGAAGCCGGTCTGCTCGGAAAACGGGTGCTTCTCATCAATGCGCCCGAGTCTTCCGAAAAACTGCTCTCCGAGGGAGTGGGGTACGAGGCGGCCGGCGACCCGAACATCCTGAACCTGACCCCTTACCGGGCCGCCCGGGACATGATCAACCTCAACGAGTTCCGCATTAACAACTTCCGGCGTTTCGGGGTCAACAACGAAAGGCTTACCGCGTTGCACCAGCAGGCCCGGGAATGGTTCGACAAGGCCACCGAGGACCTGGCCCGGTTCGACTGGTTCTCCTTTCTCACCAACAGCCGCCGGGCGGTTGGCATGGAATCCCGGGCCTATCCGGACGTCCGGTCCACCACCAACGACGTTATCAAAGGCCTCATTTTTTATTTCGTGATCCTGCTGCCGTTTGCCTTCTTCAGCGAGCGTCTCTTCTTTGGTTTCGTGGACATCCGGAAACAGATTGCCGGGGTTTTCGCCATCTTCCTGGTCATCTTCGTCATCATGCGCTTCGCCCATCCCGGTTTTCGGATGAGTAACAGTCCGGAAGTCATCCTGCTGGCCTTTGTCATCCTTACCCTGGCCGGCATCGTTATCTTCCTGATTTCCGGCAAGTTTGAAGAGCAGATGCAGCGGCTCAAGATGGAACGGGCCAAGGTTTATGAGACCGACGTCGGCCGGATGACCACCATCGGTACCGCCTTTGCCCTGGGCATTGCGAACATGAAGCGCCGCAAGATGCGGACTTCCTTGACGGCCGTCACCCTGATTCTGCTGACTTTCACGGTGCTTTCCTTCACCTCGATCAAGAATTACCTGCAGTTCAATCAGATCGCCAAGAATTACCCGGCCTCTTACGAGGGGATGATGATGCGCGACCGCACCTGGTCGCCGCTGGAAGGGCCGGCTTACGAGTACGTTCGAAACGAATTTTCACCCAAGGCGGTGGTGGCCCCGCGCGCCTGGCTGCTCAACCCGCTGATGGAGAACAAGACCTTTATCCTGGTTACCGCCGGCGGCCGCGAAAGCTTCGCCTCCGGCCTGCTGGGTCTTACCGCCCAGGAGAAGGAGATCACCGGGCTTGACCGTTTCCTGACGGCCGGTTCCTGGTTCGAAGCGAACGATGAAAAAACGGTTCTGATTTCCAGGTCGATGGCCGGGCTGCTCGATTTTCCGGCGTCCGAAGTCGGCCGGGGCGTTGTCCGGATCGGCGGCGAGGAACTGGTGGTACGCGGCATCTTTGACGAATCGAAACTCAATGCTTTCCGCGACCTGGATGGCGAAATCATCACCCCGGTGGATTTCACCGTGATGCCGGTGCAGGAACTGGGGAAACTCAAGAGCGACCCGACCGCCAAGGCGCTGACCTCCGCCAGCGTCTCAGAGAGCTTCAGCCACCAAGAAGCCGGAAGCGTCATCCTCATGCCCTTTGAGCGTCTTTACCGGGGGGGCGGAACCATCCAATCCCTGGCCATCAAGTTCCAGCCCGGCTTTGACGTTCGCCGGGAGATCGAAGGTTTCGTTTCCCGGCTGGCGGTGACCGTCTTCACCGGCCTGGGCGGCAAGACCTTTGCCTACTCCTCTCTCGGCTTGACTTCCATGAGCGGGATCGGGAACCTCTTCATACCGATTCTGATCGCCAGCCTGATTGTGCTTAACACCATGCTCGGAGCTGTGTACGAGCGGATCCGGGAGATCGGCATTTACAGTAGCGTCGGGCTGGCTCCCAGTCATATCGCGGCCCTCTTTTTCGCTGAGGCCTGCGTTTACGCCATCATCGGGGCGGTGGCCGGTTACCTGCTGGGCCAGGTGGTGGCCAAGATACTGATGGCCGCCGGCCTGCTGAGAGGATTGACGCTCAATTACTCCTCCCTTTCGGCGGTCAGCACGACCCTGATCGTGATGGTGGTGGTTTTTCTTTCCACGATCTTCCCGGCCCGCAAGGCGTCCCAGCTCTCGGTTCCGGACGTTACCCGGCGCTGGGTGCTGCCGCGTCCGACCGGGGATACCTGGCTCTTCGAGTTTCCTTTTACCGTCGGCCAGACCGAGGTCCTGGGTTTGATGACCTTCCTGCGCGATTACTTTGCCTCGTATTCGATCGAGGCCACCGGCAGCTTTTACACCAGCGACGCCCGGTTCAACGCCGAAAAGACCGAGCGCGGGTCCGCTTACATCACCGGGTGCAACGTTTCCCTGGCCCCCTTCGACCTGGGCGTCAGCCAGACGGTCCAGTTGCGCGCCTACCCGATGAGCGAATTCGTCTTTTACGGGATCCAGGTCGAGATTCGACGCGAGAATGGCGAACGCGGCGACTGGCAGCGTTTGAACCGGCGGTTCCTGGACAGTATCCGGAAACAGTTCCTGGTCTGGCGAACCCTGCCGCCCGAGGTCAAGGACGAGTATCGCCAGCAGGGTGAAAAGGTCATCGCTAACGGGAAATAACCTTCCATGGAAAATCAAAACCAGTTGACTCCGGAACGCTTCGAGAACGGATTTAACGCCAAGGCGCCCATTGCGGCCCTTTTTGTCGGCTTCATCATGATGCCGGCGGCCATTTACATGGGGCTCATTGCCGGCACCAGCCTGGGGCCGGCCGCCCAGTGGGTCACGCTGATTCTGTTCATCGAAATCGCCAAGCGGTCGTTCATAACGCTCAAGCGCCAGGAGATATACATAATCCTGCTGGCCACGGCCGCCCTGGCCGGGGGCGGCGCCTTCGGCCCGGTGATGTACAACCAGTACTTCATTCAGTCTCCCTACGCCAAGGCCTTCGGGTTAACCGACCTGATCCCGCGTTTCGCGGTGCCGCCGGCCGGCAGTCCAGCCCTGCTTCAGCGCACCTTCTTCCACTCGGACTGGGTCAAACCCATTGCCATCCTGGTGACCACCAGCACCCTTCATCTTCTTAATTCCCTGACGCTCGGGTACATTTTCTTCCGGGTTACCAGCGATTTCGAGCGGCTCGAGTTCCCGATGGCCCCGGTTCAGACCCAGGGCGTGCTGGCCCTGGCCGACCTGGCCGCCAAGAAGGATACCCAGCGCTGGCGGATCTTTACCATCGGCGCCATGCTCGGGGTCATCTACGGGGCCTTTTACGTCTTTATCCCGACCATCACCGGCTTGACCATGTCCAAGCCCTTCATGCTCATACCGATTCCCTTCGTGGATTTCACCTCGCAGCTGGGTTCCCGATTCCCGGCGGCCATCTTCGGGATGGTCACCGACCTGGGCAGTTTCCTGATTGGTTTTGTGCTGCCTTTCTGGGTGGTGGTGGGCCACTTCATCGGTTCGGTGGGCGCCAAGACAATTGCCAATCCCCTGATCTACAAGCATACCGATTTCCTGAAGACCTGGCAGCCGGGCATGGGCGCCATTCCGGCCTCGGTTTCCACCACCATCGATTTCTGGGTGAGCGTGACCATCGGCACCGGCCTGGCGGTCTTCGTGATCAGCATCATTTCCATCTTTATCCGGCTGCGGAGCGCCCGCGGGAAGGGTCATCTTGAAAAGACGGCCGCTCCGGCCGTCG
>JAKJFK010000257.1 GCA_022704925.1 candidate division TA06 bacterium
CGGACCTCCTTCGGGTTCCAGAGGGTAAGACCGGGAAACTGGCGGCCGAAGTGCCGGAGGCGGTCGAAGGCCGGGTCGATCATGATCACCCGGGCGGCCGGCGCGGCCAGGGCGAGCGCGGCGTGCATGAAGCCGATCGGGCCGCCGCCGTAGATGAGCACGGTGTCGTCGGGCCGGACCTGCAGGTAGTTCTGGCCGTTGATGGCGCAGGAGAGGGGTTCGATGAGGGCGCCATCCAGCAAGGAAAGGTTGTCGGGAAGCTTGACGAGCGCGCCCTGCCGGACCGCCGCCGCCGGCACCGCCAGCCGCTCGGCGAAGCCGCCGGGGAAGCGGTAGCCGATGGCCTTCGTGTCGGGGCAGAGGTTGTGGAGGCCGCGGCGGCACATCTTGCATTCGCCGCAGCCGATCGAGGTGACCAGGGTGACCCGGTCGCCCACGGCCACGCCGGGGTTCCTGACCTCCGGCCCGATCTCGAGGACCCGGCCGGTGATCTCGTGGCCGGTGACGGCCGGCGGCGCGACGTTCTTGTGGCCATGCAGGTAGATGCGGACGTCGGTGCCGCAGACGGCGCAGTAGTTGACCCCGACCAACACCTCGGCCGGGCCGCAGGCCGGCGGCGGGACCTCCTCGAAACGCACGTCCTGGATACCGTGGTAAACGGCGGCTTTCATGCTTTTTCCTCCGGTTGGCGCCCGGCCAGCTCCGGCAGGAAACGGCCGGCCGAGGCCAGGAAGTAGTCAAGGTGGCCGGCCAGTTCCGGCCGGCTGAAATCGTCCACCGGCGGCTGGCCGGAACGGTTCATCTCGGTGCCGCAGAGGACCGGGAAGTCCCGGCGGCGGCAGGCGGCCAGGAACTGCTCGAGGTTGGCAACCTTGCGGCGCTTCTCCTCCGGGTCCTTGAGGTTCCAGTTGCGTTCCGGGATAATGGCCACCGCCTCCAGGCTCCGGGCGATGAAGAAATCGAGCCACTGATCGGGATCGGCCTCGCCGGGGCTGGTGCCATCGAGCCAGGTGGCCACCGGCCGGCCGCCGGCGGCCCGGGTGGCGGCCGCCACCTCCTCCAGCCGGGGGAAGTCGCGTTCCTCCGGCTCGATGTAGCCGGGGCCGCCGCGCTTGACCAGGCGGGACCGGAGGCGTTCCTGGAAGGCGGCCGGGGAGGCCTGGCGGAGGGCGGCGGTCTCCTCCGGACCGACACCCAGGACCCCGGCCCAGAAGCGGTCGGTTTCGCCGGCCAGGAGCGTTTCGGCCTTGCGCAGGTAGGCCAGGATGATATGGCGCTCGGTCGGGTTGGCCGAGGGAGTAAGGGGCAGCAGGTCCTCCCGGTAATTGAGGGTGATCCGGCCCAGGAAACGGTTGAGCCGGTCAATGACCTTGCGGTTGCGGGCTTGGGCGGTCTCCTTGAGGCCGGCCAGGAAGCGGCCGGCCGCCGAGGCCGGGTCGGGCCGGACGGTGAAGCCGAGGCCGCAGAAGTAGTAGATGCCGGGTTCGCCGGGCGAGTTGAGGACGCGGTCGCGGTACTCGGCCACGAAGACGCGGCTCTCGAAGCCGGTCAGCACCGGCAGGCCGAAGGCCCGGCCGGCGGCAAAGGTCTCCTCGAGACCGGCCAGGGTGTCGAAGTCGACCGTACCGGCGCAGCGCAGGCCGAGCCGGCGGCACTCGAGGACGGCCCGGGCCGGGGACCAGTCCAGGCAGTGGAAGGAGTGGAAGGTGTGCAGGTGCAGGTTAAGCCAGGGACGGGGCCCGGACTCCGGGGCGAGGCGGCCGGATTCGAGAAGCCGGACCGCCGCGGGGATGGCCGCCGACCGGACGGAGGCGTCGTAACTGGAGAGGTCCGCCAGGGGATCGCGGTCGGGTTCGCTGTTCAGTTTCATGGTCGGGTTGACCGCCGGAGGCGCCTCAGCCGCCGAACTCCCGGACCGCCTCGTACATGGCCAGGACGTTGTCGGGCGGCACGTCGGGCTGGATGTTGTGGACCTGGTTGAAGATGAAGCCGCCGCCCGGGGCCAGGATGGCCAGGCTGCGCTTGACGGCCTCCTTGACCTGGGTCGGGGTGGCCCGGGGCAGGACGTTCTGGGTATCG
>JAKJFK010000258.1 GCA_022704925.1 candidate division TA06 bacterium
TCGAAACCGACATACCGGGCGCTGACCGAAAATCCGGAGGGATAACGCCAGGCATAAGGTGGACAGGCCGGGTACCGCCAGGAACCATAAACATAACCGGGATCATAGACGGGAACGTAGACAACATGCGAAAAGGCCGGCTCGATCCTGATAATCTGTTGTTCAACGATGACCTGCTGTTCCCGGGTCGTCCTGAGGCTGCCCTGGTCATGCGCCCGGCGGCGCAGTTCCTGGACCACGTCCATCACTTCTTTTTCCCCGGCCAGGAAGGCGTCGCCCAAACGCCGGGTCCGGCCGATGTCATCGCTCAAGACAAAGAGGACCTCGGGCAAGTTGCAGAGGGACTTGACGCTGGTGTCCCAATCCTTCTCCAGCAGGGCCCGGTAGAGCTCGTCCCCGGCCAGCCCCGGGTTGCGCCTCAACCAGCGCTCGGCCTCCACCACCTCGAGCGGGTAGGTTGAGGCCATGAGCACCTGGGCCAGCAGGGAGTCCGGATAGAGGGCGATCGGGGCGAGCATCTGGGCAAGTTCCGCCCGGCTGAAGCCATTCTCGTTCTCGACCCCGGCCCGGGCCGGAGCCGGAGCTCCCAGCAGGAAGACCGCGCAAAGAATAACCGCGATCCAGGCCGTGCTCCGCACGGCAAAACTCTTGTTTTTCATGGCGCGCCACCTCCTTTTTTGACTGCGCTGACTTCCCCCGATGACAGAGTTGACATCCCGATAAAAAACTTTCGGCCAGAAGAACGCGACCCTTTTCACCCTTGCCTTTTATTCTTTTAGAGACCGCCGGACGCCCGCCCGTTTAATAACCGGGCACCTTGACAATTAAAGGAGGCCGATATAACCTATCAAGGCAAGTCCTGATATTGAATAAACACCGGCCCGATCATCAGCATAAAAAATGAGGCCCAACCCATTGACGCCGACCGGGAGGTCACGATGAAAGTTATAAATAATGGCCGTTTTCGAGCCGCCATTCCCGTTTTCCTGCTGACACTTACCGTCACCGGCGGCCTGCTTTTCAAACCGGCCGGTCTGCGGGCCGACACCGCCGCCGGGAACGAAATCGAGCGGGAGATTCAGCAAATAAGGGAACGGGGTGAACCGGTCACCCTGGCCGAACTGGTACCGGAAGAGATCCCGGAGAGCGAAAATGGCGCGGCGGTCTACCGGCAGGCCTTTCAACTCTTCCAGGAACTGAAGATCAAGAACCCGGAGAGATGGAAGTATATTCCGTACGAGGGCGGACTCGAATGGCCGCAAGTGCCGGCACCCGAAAAGGCCGCCGTTAGAAACCTCCTGCTGGCCCACCCGGACTTTCTCCGCTTTTATCAATTACTGGAAAAGGCCGCCGGGATGCGCTGCCAGTTCCTGCGGAGAAGCGACTACCGTGGAATTGACACGGAGCTGCCGCACCTGGCCTCCCTGCGTAGCTGCGCCCGGATGCTGGCGGCCCGGGCCGATCTGAAAGCGGATGCCGGCGACATCGAGGGCGCCCTGCGGGATTGCCTGACCGGATTTCGAATGGCCGGAACCCTTAAGGAGGAACCGGTCATCATCTCCGGCCTGGTCAGGATCGCCATCGACAACAACATGCTGAACTGCCTGGAGGAGGTGATCCAACGAGGCGAAGCGACGCCGGAAACCGGCCGGGACTTGATCCTGAAAATCAGGGAGGAACGGGAGGCCCGTCTTTTCTACCGGGGTCTGCTGGGCGAACGGGTGCTGTTCGGCCTCCCGATATTCCGGCGCCTGGAGGAAAAGGCCGGCCAGCAGGCCGCTCTTGATCAACTGGCAAACGCCTTGGGAGCCACCGAACCAATCAAGGCGGCCCTGGGCGCCGACACCGACCTGGCCGGCCTGATCTCGGAGAACCTGGCCACCTACCTGCAAGCCATGAACCAGTTAATAACCTTTTACGATCTCCCCTACCGGGAAAGACAGGCGAAGACCGACGCCCTCCGGAAGGAATTACTGGAACTGCCCGACCGGAAGGTGGCCCTGGTCAAGCTGGCCATGCCGGCCCTCCTGGGCCTCCCGCTCAACGAAACCCGCCTGGATGCCCGGCTGGGC
>JAKJFK010000048.1 GCA_022704925.1 candidate division TA06 bacterium
CCGCCCAGGCGCCGAGACGGGCCGCGGCATCAATCTGAACGGGATCGGCATCGATGAAGAGGCTGGCCGGAATTCCCGCGTCCCGGAAACGGCCGATCACTCCCTTCAAGTCCGCCGCCTGGCCGACGACATCCAGGCCGCCCTCGGTCGTCAATTCCTGGCGCCGTTCCGGAACCAGCGTCACCCAGTCCGGCTTTTCGCGAAGGGCGATCGAGATTATCTCATCGCTGGCGGCCATTTCGAGGTTGAGACGCGTCCCGATCTCGCGCCGCAGCCGGATCAGGTCCCGCTCCTGGATGTGGCGACGATCTTCGCGCAGGTGGCAGACGATGCTGTCGGCGCCGGCGGCCTCCGCCAGCCGGGCGGCCGCCACCGGATCCGGTTCGCTGCCCCGGCGCTGCTGACGCAAGGTGGCCACGTGATCAATGTTAACGCCCAGCTTCATGCGCTCACCTCCGGTTCGGATTCACGAAACGCTGGTAAATCGGCCTCAGGGTAATCCCGCGGCTGGGAATGAAGATGGCGATATTGTGCACGTAAAGCCAGATGAAAATCGCCGCCAGCAGGGCCAGGATTTTCAGGCCGGGGTTGTTGACGAGTGCGGCCAGAACACGGTGCCTCCGGGGCGATTCTTTCTTCATGGTTTCACCTTGAAGGTCTCCTGGATCAGGCGGCGCAGCCGCACCGGATCGAGCCGTTCCTCAAGCCGGCCGCCGTGGGCCGAGGCGACCAGGCCGCTCTCCTCGGAGACGATCACCACCAGGCTGTCGGTCTCCTCCGAAAGTCCGAGCGCGGCCCGGTGGCGGCTGCCCACCGAGGGGGCAAAATCGGTCCGGTCCGAAAGAGGCAGGAAGCAGCCGGCGCCGGCGATCCGGTTCTGGGAGATGATGACCGCCCCGTCATGGAGGGGACTGGCCGGGTGAAAAAGACAGAGGAGGAGTTCCTTGCTCAGCTCACTGTCCACCGGCTTGCCCGAGGCGAGGTATTCGGCCAGTCCCACCTCCCCTTCCAGGACGACCAGGGCGCCTTTTTTTTCACGGGCCAGTTGAAAGACCGCCTCAATGATTTCCTCGACGTTCTCGGCGCTGATCCGGGCCGGATTGTTGAAGAAGACCGGACCGCCGATGCGCACCAGGGCATTCCGGATCTCGGGCTGGAAGATGATCAGCAGGGCCAGGGTCCCGAAGGCCAGGACTTTCTCCAGCACCCACTGCAGCGAGGGCAGGCCGAGAACCTGGGAGAGGAAGGTGATCAGGAAGATGACCACCAGGGCCTTGAGCAGCTGGACGCCGCGGGTCCCCCGGAAGGTCAGGAAAATATAGTAGCAGAGGACCGAAAGCAGCGTGATGTCCAGCAGGTCGAGCAGCGTGAATTCCGGCATTTCCCTTTAGCCGGCCGGTCCGAGCACGGTCCGCAGTCCTTCGATGAACCGGCGGTTCTCGGCCGGCGTTCCCACCGTCACCCGGAGGTAGCGGGCGCGCAGTTCCGGGTTGTCCAGGGGTCTGACGATCACGCCGAGATCCTCCAGCCGGGCGCAGATTTCCGGGGCGCCGCCCTGAAAATCAACCAGGATGAAGTTGGCCTCGCTCGGCGTGAAATCAAGTTTGAGCCCGGCCAGGGCCCGGCCGAGAAACTCCTTGCCTTCCCGGTTGTTCTTCAGGGAGGCCGCGATGAACTTCCGATCGTCCAGGACCGCCGCGGCCGCCGCCTGGGCCGGCACGGTGGTGTTGAAGGGAGGGCGTATCTTGTTCATCTCCTCGATGATGACCCGGCCGGAGACCGCGTAACCGATGCGCAGGGCGGCCAGAGCGTATAGCTTGGAGAAGGTGCGGGCGACCACCAGGGGCCGTTCCCGGAAGAAGGTCAGGCCGCTCTCGAAATCGGGACTTTCGGCATACTCGGCGTAAGCCTCGTCCAGGACCAGAAGCGTCCGCCGCGGCAGGCCGGCGGCGAAGGCGCGCAGGTCGGCCTTGCGCACGATGGTGCCGGTCGGGTTGTTGGGCGAACAGAGGATGACCGCCTTGGTCCGCTCCGAAAGCCGCTTTTCGAACTCCTTCAGGTTGTAGCTGAAATCCGGCTCCAGTCTTACCGGCACCGGCGTGCCGCCGGCGGCCAGGACCAGCGTCCCGTAAATGGAGAAGGAGGGCGTCGGCAGCACCACTTCTTCGCCCGGATCGACAAAGGCCGAAAGGGCCAGGGCCAGCACTTCGCTGCTCCCGCTGCCCAGGATGATCTCGTCGGCGGATATCCCGTAAAGTCCGGCCAGCCGGTCCCGGACCGCCGCGCCGCTGCCTTCCGGGTAACGGTTCAGATCGACGGCGGCCGCCCGGGCCGCCTCGACCGCCAGGGGTGAAGCGCCCAGCGGGTTCTCGTTGGAGGCCAGCTTGATGGCGCTCTCGATGCCCTTCTCCTTCAGAAGCGTCGCGATCGGTTTTCCCGGCCGATAGGCCGCCAATCCGGCCAGGCCGGCTCGTGTCATCGTCTTAATATCCATAAAGCCCCATCTTCGTCTTGGCCTCGGCCAGGACGTCGTTGACTATCTCCCGGGCCCGCCGGTTGCCGCGATCCAGTATTTCCTGAAGCCGGCCCGGCTCCCGGGCCAGCTCCTCGCGCTTGCGCTGGTAGGGAGACAGGAACTCCAGCAGTATCTCGGTCAATTTCTTCTTGCAGTCGGAACAGCCCAGCTGGGCCGAGGTACAGGCCGGCCGGACCGCGGCACTCTCCTCCGGCCGGTACATCTGGAGCAGCCCGAAGACCGGGCAGGCGTCCGGGTGGCCGGGATCCTTCCGGTAGGGCCGGAGCGGATCGGTGAACATGGTCGCGGTCTTCTGCCGGATCTCCTCGGGCGTGTCGGCCAGCAGGATGGCGTTCCCGTACGACTTGCTCATCTTCCGGCCGTCGGTGCCCAGCAGCTTGGGGTTGACCGTCAGGATCGCCTCCGGTTCCGGGAAGAGTTCACCGTAAAGGAAGTTGAAGCGCCGCACGATCTCCCGGGCCAGCTCCAGGTGCGGGACCTGGTCCTCGCCCACCGGAACCCGGACCGCCTTGAAGGAGATGATGTCGGCCGTCTGGAGCACCGGGTAACCCAGAAAACCGTAGTTGGTAATCTCCCGGTCGGCCAGCTGGGCCAGCTGCTCCTTGTAGGTCGGACACCGTTCCAGCCAGCCCAGCGGGGTGATCATCGAAAGCAACAGGTGCATCTCCGATATTTCCGGAACCTTGGACTGGATAAAGATGGTTGCCTTCTCCGGGTCGAGTCCGAAGGCCAGGAAATCGAGGAGCATTTCGCGGATGTTATCCCGGATGCCCGACGGGTTCTGGTAATCGGTCGTCAGGGCGTGCAGGTCGGCGATCTCGTAAAAGCAGTCGTACTCTTCCTGGAATCGGATCCAGTTGCTCAGGGCGCCCGCCAGGTGGCCCAGGTGGAGTTTACCGGTCGGCCGCATGCCGCTCAGAATGCGTTTTTTGCTCATCGGTCCTTCAGTATCGTGGCGGTGGCTGGCGTGAAAAACGCGCCGGCGTCAAAGGATAACAAACCCCGGCCGCCTTTGATGTTTATGGATTTTAATATTATAAACGCAGCACGGCCGGGATGTAAACCGAAGCGCCGGCCTTCGAGGATCGAAAAAGGAACGCCGGCCGGAGGCGAAAGACCCTTCCAGGCGATTTCCAACCGGGGCCGGGCTCAGCGCCGGTAAGGGAAATCCTTTGAGTAAGGCCGGGCGGAGAGTTCAACCAGAAAGTCGGCCAGCCGTTCGATGACCGGCGCCAGGAACTTGCGCCCCTTCTCGGCGCTCGCGGCCCGGGGGTCGCCGGCGCCGCTGTCCAGGGTGAAGACGTGCCAGGGGCGCGGAAAGACCGCCCAGCCCTTCTCCAGAGCCTCGATGCCGGTCTGGCGCATCCGGCCCGGCCCGGCGGCCTTCATGTCCACCAGTTCCGGGTAGTAGACCAGCACCAGGCTGGTCTCCATCTCGTTGGCGTGGTCGCCGCGGCGGTCCTTGAAAACCTTCTCTGCGACCTCCGGGGCCAGGGCCCAGTAATTCACCACGCAGGTAAAGAGGCCGTGGCGGCCGAAGAGTTCGCGCAGGAGCGGCTTGAATTCGTTGCCGCCGTGGCCGTTGACTATGACCACCTTGCGGATCCCGTGCACGGAAAGCGAATGGAGCAGGTCGTTCAGGATGGCCAGGATGGTGGTCGGCTGGATGCTCATCGCAAATGGAAAACCGAGGTTGTTGGTGTTGACCCCGTAGGGAACGGACGGAAGCAGGAGCACCCGGGCACCCCGGGCGGCCGCCCGGTCGCAGGCCGCCTCGGCGATTTTTTCGACCTTCAGGTAATCAGTGCCGTGAGGCAGGTGCAGGCCGTGCGGCTCGGTCGCCCCCCAAGGCAGAACGGCGGTTTCAAAGCGGCGTTTTTTGACCTGGCCGTAACTCAGCCGGGCCAGGCGAAACTCGGCGGTCGGGTTTTTCTTCATGCTTGCCTCCAGGCAGAAAGAAGTGAGGGATCCGGCCGGCCGTCAAACGAAGGCCCGGCGGAAGGATTCCAGGTCGTAAGGCGGCCGGATGATCCCTCTGTCTGTAATAAAAGCGCTCACCAGTTTCCCCGGGGTCACGTCAAAGGCCGGGTTGTAAACCCGGACCCCGGCCGCCGCCACCGGCCGGCCGCCGCACGAGGTGATCTCCGCCGGCGGCCGTTCCTCAATCGGGATCTGGCGTCCGTTGGCCGTTTTCAGATCGAAGCTGGTGACCGGCGCCGCCACGTAAAAGGGTATCCGGTGCTGTTCGGCCAGCAAGGCCAGGCCGTAAGTGCCGATCTTGTTGGCGGTATCTCCATTGGCGACAATCCGGTCGGCCCCCACCAGGACGAGGTTGATGCCCCGTTCCTTCATGGTCCAGGCGGCCATGCTGTCGCAGATCAGGGTTACCCGGACCCCCCGGCGCTGAAGCTCCCAGGCGGTCAGGCGGCTTCCCTGCAGCAGCGGCCGGGTCTCGTCGGCAAAAACTTCGACGTCCTTTCCGGAGGCCCGGGCCCGGCCGATGATCCCCAGGGCGGTGCCGATCCCGGCGGTGGCCAGGGCGCCGGCGTTGCAATGGGTGAGAATACGGGCCCGGGCCGGAATGATCCCCTGGCCGAAGGCGGCAATCCTTTCACAGAAAAGCTGGTCCTCGGCCTCGAGCCGGCCGGCCTCGTTCAGGAGGAACTTGAGCCCTTCCTCGGGACGGGTATTCGACGACATGGCCTGGCAGCAGACCTCGATCCGGTCCAGGGCGGCGGAAAGGTTCACGGCGGTGGGCCGGCTGCGCTCAAGGTAGACCTTGACCCGATGCAGTTCCTCGAGGAAGCCGGACCAGTCCTGCGGCCCGTTTTCCCGCACCCCCAGGTAAAGACCGTAGGCGGCCGTTACACCCAGCGCCGGCGCCCCCCGGACTTTCAGTTCCCGGATCGCATCCCAAACCTCGCTGACGGTACCCAGGTTCAGGTAGGCCGTCTCGGCCGGCAGGCGGGTCTGATCCAGGATGGTCAGTGTCCGGCCGGTCCACTTCAGGGTAAAGAATTCGCCGCTCATGCTCTTGTCACCTTCAGGGCTGCTGGGCCGACGGAATGGCCAGGATCTGGCCCTTCCGGACCGGGGCCTCGCCGGGCATCAGGTTGGCCGAACGGATATCGTCGGCCGAGAGTCCGTATTGCTGGGCGATCGATTCGACCGTCTCGCCCTCCTTGACGGTATGGAAGACCAGTTCGCCCTCGATGATCGGCTTGGGATCGATTTCCGGCGGGGTGTCCGGCCCGGTCCCGCCCCGGGCCTCCGGGCGCAGGTAACGGACCGAAACCACCAGGCGCTGGCCCGGGCGGATGACGCTGTTCTTCTTGAGCCGGTTCAGACTCCGCAGCCGGGCGACGGTGGTGTGGGTCCGCCGGGCGATGATCGAAAGGCTGTCCCCCTTGCGCACCGTGTAGTAGTACTTGCGGGTGGCGTAGCCGCGCGGAGCCGACCCGCCGCCGCCGGCAACCGGCTTCAGGCGAAGTTTTTGGCCGGCGTAGATGCGGCTCGATTTCAGGTTGTTCCAATTCTTCAGGTTGGCCAGACTCACTCCGACGCGGCGGGAGATGCCCGCCAGGGTATCGCCCGATTTGACGGTATAGTAGGTGGAAGAGGAACTCTCCGGCTGGGAGACTTCACCGGGTACTTTCAGGCGCTGGCCGACGTGGATGGTGTTTCCGGACAGGTTGTTGAGGGACTTGAGATTCTCGACCGTGGTCGAGTAGCGGCGGCTGATGCTGCCCAGGGTGTCGCCCGACTTAACCCGGTAAACGCCGGCCGCGGCCGCGGAAGCCAGAAGATTGAATGCCACAAAGCCGGCGAGGACTCTTATTCTCCATGGCAGCATCCCGCCTCCTTTCGATCCCCGGCCCGGGCCGGGTTCATTTTTCGGTTCTCGTCTCTTCCTGCTTCAGCCGGGCCAGTTCCGCCTCCAGGCTCTGCACGCGCTCGTGAAGCCTCGAGCATTCCCGGAAGAGCAGGCGCAGCGGCTCGGCAAACGGGTCGGGCAGCTTCCCGTGTTCCAGGTCGATCGGCAGTTTCCGGTGTTCGCCGACCACCCGGGCCGGGATACCGACCACCGTAACCCCTTCGGGCACGTTCTTGATAACCACCGAACCGGCCCCGATGAGCACCCCGTCCCCGATATTGATGGGACCGAGCACGGCCGCGCCGGTGCCGACCACCACCCGGTTTCCGAGGGTCGGGTGGCGCTTCTTCTTGACCAGGGAGGTCCCGCCCAGAACCACGCCCTGGTAGAGAAGCACGTCATCGCCGACCTCGGTCGTCTCGCCGATGACCACGCCCATGCCGTGATCAATGAAGAAACGGCGGCCGATCCGGGCACCGGGATGAATCTCGATGCCGGTCAAAAAACGATTAAAATGAGAAATAAGCCGGGCGAAAGTGCGGGAACCGGTGCGCCAGAAGAAATGGGCAACCCGGTGCAGCCAGACCGCGTGCAGGCCCGGATAGCAGAGCAGGACCTCGACCAGGCTGCGGGCGGCCGGATCACGGGCAAAGACGCTCCGGATATCCTCCCTTACTCCCTGCAGCATTTCACTCCCCGTCCTGGTCGATCAATTCCTGGATGCGCTGGAGGAAACGGCCTCCGCAGGCGCCGTCCACCACGCGGTGATCGGCGGCCAGCGTCAATTCCAGGAGCGGCCGGATCATGATGGAGCCGTCCCGGACCAGCAGGCCCTCCCGGATGGCGCCGACGCCAAGGATGGCCACCTGGGGCGGATAGATGATCGGGTAAAAGGAATCCACTCCGTACATGCCCAGGTTGGAGATGGTGAAGGTTCCCCCCTCCAGGTCGCCGCGCTGGAGCCGGTTGGCCCGGGCCAGCGCCACCAGCCGCTTCCGTTCGGCGACCAGCTCGGCCAGGGAAAGCTTGCCGGCCGACTTGATCACCGGCACCACCAGCCCCTCGGCCACCGAAACCGCCAGGCCGAGGTTGACCGTTTCGTAGACGGTCACCGAATCGTTCTCAAAGGTGGCGTTCAGGTCGGGAAACTCGCCCAGCGCCGCGGCGACCGCCCTCACCAGCAGGTCGGTGTAGGTGATCTCCGGACTGGAGGCCTTCAGGCGGACGCGGGCTGCGGTCAGGGCCGAAACGTCGAGGACCCGGCGCAGGTAGTAATGGGGGATCTCACGCTTGCTCTGGCTCAGGCGGGCGGCGATCAGCTGGCGCATCGGCGAAAGGCGCTTTTTACCGGAGGCCGCGGGCGCCGGCGGACCCTTCTTCAGGCCGACCTCGGCGGCCGACCGGACATCACGCTCGGTCACCCGACCGCCCGGCCCGGTGCCGGGAATCGAGGCCAGGGGAAGGCCGAGCTCCCGGGCCAGGCGCCGGGCCAGCGGCGAAGCCGCCACCGGAGCATCATCCTTCCGTCCGGAGACCGGCCCCTCGGCTCCGGCCGCCGGAAGCGGCTCCGCTCCCCCGGTTTTTGGCGCCGGCGCAACAACCGAGCCGGCCGGCAGCGGTTCCTCAAGATTGTCGGCCAGGTAGCCGACCACCGTGGTCACCGGAATCGGCCGGTCGCCGGCCGCCACCAGGATCCGGCGCAGGATGCCGGCCCGGGGCGATTCAACCTCGAAGTTGGTCTTGTCGCTCATCACCTCGAAAATCACCTCGCCCTTGGCGACCCGGTCGCCCTCGGACTTGAGCCACTTTACCAGGAACCCCTCTTCCATCGTCTCGCCCAGCTTGGGCATGATGATTTCTTTGACCATATAATTTTCAGCCCCTCAGGCCAGCAGTTCCCTGACTTCGCGATAGATTCGATCCGGATCGGGAATGGTCAGTTTTTCCAGGACCGGGCTCTTGGGCATCGGGACGTCGGCGCCGGCGATGCGGCGGATCGGCGCGTCCAGGTAATCAAAGCAATGCTCCATAATCTGCAGGCCGATCTCGGCGCCGGTGCCGCCGGTTCGGGTTCCCTCCTCCACGAGGACGGCCCGGTGCGTCCGGCGCACCGAGGCGGCGATCGTTTCGATGTCCAGCGGAAGCAGGGTCCGGGGATCGATCACCTCGGCCTCGATGCCCTCGCCGGCCAGGCGTTCGGCCGCCTCGAGGGCGAAGAGCAGCATCCGGGAATGGGCGACGATGGTCACGTCGCGGCCCGGCCGCTTCACCTCGGCCCGGCCGATCGGAACCAGATACTCGCCCTCGGGAACCGGCCCCTTGGTGTTGTAAAGCATCTTGTGCTCTATGAAAAGAATGGGGTTCTCCTCCCGGATGGCGGACTTGAGCAGCCCCTTGGCGTCGGCCGGGGTGGACGGCATCACGACCTTCAAGCCCGGTATGTGCAGGAACCAGGCCTCCAGGCTCTGGGAATGGTGGGCGCCCAGGGTCCGGCCGGCGCCGCCCTCGGTCCGGATGACCAGCGGCACCCTGGTCTTGCCGCCGAACATGTAGCGGATCTTGGCCACCTGGTTGTTGACCTGCTCCAGGCAGATGCCCATGAAATCGACGTACATGATCTCCACCACCGGCCGCAGACCGGTGATGGCCGCACCCAGTCCGGCGCCGATGATGGCCGCCTCGGAGATGGCGGTGTCGCGGACCCGCTCTTCGCCGAATCGCTGCATCAGGCCGGCGGTCACCCCGTAGGCGCCGCCGTAAATGGCGATGTCCTCGCCCATCAGAAAAACGGAAGGATCCCGGTCCATCTCCTCGGCGAGGGCCTCGTTCAACGCCTGCCGGTAGGTTATCTCACGCATAGATGCTGCCCTCCTCCGCCTCGTAGTAAACGTCGCGGTAAAGCTCCTCGGGGGCCGGGTCCGGGCTCTGGATGGCGAATTCCACGGCGGCCGCGATGGCGGCGGCGGTCTCCCGGTCGCACTCGTCCACCTCGGCCTGGGTGAGGATGCCGGCCTTGACGAGCCGGGCGGCAAACTGTTCGATACAGTCGCGGTCCTTCCAGTTCTTTTCCTCTTCCCTGGTGCGGTAGACGCGCGGGTCGCTCCGGCTGTGGCCATAGTACCGGTAGGTGTTGGCGACCAGGAAGGCCGGGCCGCCGCCCTTCCGGGCGGCCGCCACCCGCCGGGCGACCGCCTCCCGGACCGCCAGCACGTCCATGCCGTCCAGGCACTCGGCCGGCATCCGGTAAGGAACCGCCTTCTGGGTAAGGTCGGTGACCGCGCAGGCCCGTTCCACCGAAACCGACATGCCGTAAAGGTTGTTTTCGCAGATGAAGATGACCGGCAGGCTCCAGCGGCCGGTCATGTTCAATGCTTCATGGAAGAGCCCGGTGTTGGTGGCGCCGTCGCCGAAGAAGCAGAGGACCACCTGGTCGGTGGCCCGCAGCCGGATCGAAAGACCGGCCCCGGCGGCAATCCCGAGACTGCCGCCCACCACCCCGTTGGCGCCCAGGTTTCCCT
The DNA here is from genome assembly GCA_022704925.1 of candidate division TA06 bacterium. GTDB lineage: Bacteria > Ratteibacteria > UBA8468 > MWAK01 > MWAK01 > MWAK01. Next base: position 9,929 of record JAKJFK010000048.1, read on the forward strand.
GGGA
>JAKJFK010000049.1 GCA_022704925.1 candidate division TA06 bacterium
TTTGTGATCAACGGGGTGGAACGGGTGATCATCTCCCGCCTCCAGCGTTCGCCGGGGGTCTACTTCAAGGAGGATAGCCCCTCGCCCCGCGATTACTCGGCCCGGATCATCCCGATGCGCGGGATGTGGCTGGAATTCCGGAGCGACGGCGGCAACGTTCTGCATGCCTATCTCGGCAAAAAACGTTTCTTTGCCTCCACTCTTTTTTCGGCCCTCGGATACAACAATGATAAGGAACTGACCAAGGCCTTCTTCCCGGAGGGCATCGAGAAGAGCGAGGGGGGCGATCTCTGGCTGGCCACCCTGAAGAAGAAGCCCCTGATCGGCCAGGAAGAGGCCATGCTGGAGATTTACGCCGTTCTGCGCCCCGGTTACCCGACCAGCAAGAAGAAGGCGGCCGACTTTTTAATCCAGCTCTTTTTCTCCAAGGAAAGTTACGAATTTTCCGAGGCGGGCCGCAGCCAGCTGAACAAGAAGCTTGGCCGTAACTCCGCCGAACCGGCCCTGGAACGCGAGGACGTGCTGGCTACGGTGGCCTACCTGTTCGGGCTTTATCAGAACCGGGGTGCGGTGGATGATGTTGATCACCTGGGCAACAAACGGGTTCGGATGGTGGGCGAACTGGTTGCCGAGCAGGTTGAAGTGGGATTGGCCCGCCTGTCGCGCCTCATCCGGGACCGGTTGAACCTGGTCAAGGCCGAGGAGACCACCCCCCAGGAACTGGTCAACAGCCGGACTTTTTCGGCCACCATCAAGGACTTTTTCGCGCGCAGTCCCTATTCGCAGCTGCTGGATCAGACCAACCCGCTGGCCGAGCTTACCCACAAGCGGCGCCTGACGGCCATCGGCGAAGGGGTCTTCGCCGACCGCAAGCGGATCGGTTTTGAGATCCGCGATGTTCACTACACCCATTACGGCCGCATCTGCCCGATCGAGACGCCGGAAGGCGGCAACATCGGCATCCTGACCTCGCTGGCCACGCACGCCCAGGTTGACAAGCTCGGTTTTCTGCGTTCCCCCTACTGGGTGGTCGAGAAGGGGCGGGTTACCGACAGGCTGGTTTATCTTTCGGCCGACGAGGAAGACAAGGCCTACATCGCCCAGGCCAACACGCTGATCGACGAGCAGGGGTGTTTTCAAGAGAAGGAAGTGGTGGTCCGCTACTGGGATGACTTCATCAAGGTCCCGATCGAGAAGGTTACCCACATAGACATTTCGGCCCGCCAGGTGGTCAGCGTTTCGACCTCGCTGGTGCCTTTCCTGGAGCATGACGACGCCAACCGGGCCCTGATGGGCTCCAACATGCAGCGGCAGGCGCTGCCGGTGCTGCGCCCGCAGTCCCCGCTGGTCAACACCGGCATGGAATCGGTGGTGGTGCGCGATTCCGGGACGGTCCTCAAGTCGCTCGAGGACGGGGTGGTGGTCAAGGTTGACGCCGAGGAGATCGTGGTGGCCAAGTCCGACGCCCGGCCCGGCGAACTGGAGACCGAGCGGGTTTATCGGCTGACCAAGTTTCAGCACCTCAACCAGGATACCGTTTTCAACCAGCGTCCGCTGGTGAAGGTGGGCCAGCGGGTCAGGAAGGACGACCTGCTTACCGACGGTCCTTCGGTGGCCCGGGACGGCCAGTTGGCCCTCGGCCGCAACGTGCTGGTCGCTTTCATGCCCTGGCGCGGCTACAACTTTGAAGACGCCATCATCCTGAGCGAGAAGCTGGTGCGCGAAGACGCCTTCACCTCGATTCACATCAAGGAATTCGAGCTCGAGGCGCGGGAGACCGAGCTGGGCGTCGAGGAGATCACCCGGGATATTCCGAACGTGGCCGAGGAACTGCTGGGCAATCTGGACGAGGAGGGTATCATCCGGGTCGGCGCCTACGTGAAGCCCAACGATATTCTGGTGGGCAAGATCACGCCCAAGAGCGAGACCGAGCTGACCCCCGAGGAACGCCTCCTGCGGGTCATCTTCGGCGAGAAGGCGCGCGAGGTCGACAACACCTCCCTGTACGCGCCGCCGGGCATCTCCGGGATCGTCATCAATGTACGCAAGTTTGAGCGGGTGACCGACAAGGACAAGTCCGGAGACCGGGCCAACCGTCTCCAGGAGAAGATCAAGGCGGTCGAAACCCGGCGGAAGGAATTGACCGGCCGGCTGCTGCACCTGGCGGTTGAACGTCTTGCGGCTGTCCTGCCCCACAACCGGAACCTGCGTCCTTCGCTGACCGCTCTTCAGGCCCTCAAGGTTTCCGATCCCGAGAAGCAGAAGCTGGTCGACCAGCTGGTCGGCACCCTCCAGCGGCGGGTCGAGGAGATCAAGGCCGAGTGTCGCAAGGAGATCCAGCACCTGAAGCAGGGTGACGACCTGGGCGTCGACGTGGTCAAGAAGATTGTTGTCCAGATCGCCATCAAGAAGCCGGTTTCGGTCGGCGACAAGATGTCGGGACGCCATGGCAACAAGGGCGTTATCGCCACCATCGTGCCGGAGGCCGATATGCCCTTCCTGCCGGACGGCACCCCGGTTGAGGTGGTGTTGAATCCGCTCGGGGTTCCCTCCCGGATGAATGTCGGCCAGATCCTTGAGACCCACCTGGGCTGGGCGGCCAAGGCGCTCGGTTACTCGGTGACCACCCCGATCTTCAACAGCACCACCGAGGCGAAGATCGAGGAACTGCTCCTGGAAGCCAGTCAGCCGGGCGACGGCAAGGTTCAGCTTTACGACGGCATGACCGGCGACGCTTTCCGGGAACGGATCACCTGCGGTTACATGTACATGATGAAGCTTTTCCACCTGGCCGATGACAAGATTCACGCCCGCAGCGTCGGTTCCTACTCGCTGGTTACCCAGCAGCCGCTGGGCGGCCGGGCCCAGTTCGGCGGCCAGCGCTTCGGTGAGATGGAGGTCTGGGCCCTGGAGGGTTACGGGGCGGCCAACATCCTCCAGGAGATGCTGACGGTCAAGAGCGACGACATCATCGGCCGCAAGAAGGTTTACGAGAACATCGTCAAGGACCGCGATTTCGAGGATTACCAGACCCCGGAGTCCTTCAACGTCCTGATCAACGAGCTCAAGGGGCTGGGTTTTGATATCCAGACCGAGGCCCGGCCTGAAAACCGGGAGGCGGTGACCATCCGGCTGGCCTCGCCGGAGGCCATCCGCAAATGGTCGCACGGTGAGGTCAAGAAGCCGGAGACCATCAACTACCGGACCTTCAAGGCCGAGAAGGACGGCCTTTTCTGTGAGAAGATCTTCGGGCCGGTCAAGGACTGGGAGTGCTCCTGCGGCAAGTACAAGAAGGTCAAGTACCGGGGCATCGTCTGCGACCGGTGCGGCGTCGAGGTGACCACCTCGGACGTGCGCCGGACCCGGCTGGGCCATATCGAGCTGGTGGCCCCGGTCAGCTACGTCTGGATTTTCAAGAGCGTTTACAACTGGATGGGCACTCTGCTGGACATGTCGCCCAACGCCCTGGAACTGGTCATCTATTACGATCGCTACCTGGTGCTGGAGCCGGGCACTTCCGGATTCAAGCTCAAGGATCTGCTCAGCGAGAAGGACTACCGGGAGGCCCTGGCCCGGAGCTCCGGGCTGAAGGCCGAGATGGGCGCCCTGGCGATCCGGGAACTGCTCAAGAAGGTTGATCTGAACAAGGAGAAGGCCCAGCTGGAAAACGAGCTGGACCGGAACAAAGGCAACCAGGAACGCCGGAAGAACGTCATCAAGAAGCTGAAGATCGTCGACGGCCTGCTGCGCACCGGCACCCGGCCGGAATGGATGATCTCCGAGGTCATCCCGGTCATCCCGCCGGACCTGCGTCCCCTGCTGCCGCTCGAGGGCGGCCGCTTCGCGACCTCGGATCTGAACGACCTTTACCAGCGGATCATCAACCGCAACAACCGGTTAAAACGGCTGATCAAGCTGCACGCCCCGGACATCATCATCCGCAACGAGAAGCGCATGCTCCAGGAGGCGGTGGACGCCCTGCTGGACAACGGCCGCCACGGCCCGCAGGTCCTGGGCCGGGGCAACCGGCCGCTCAAGTCGCTGGCCGACGCCCTGCGTGGCAAGCAGGGGCGGTTCCGCCAGAATCTGCTGGGCAAGCGGGTGGATTACTCGGGCCGGGCGGTCATCGTGGTCGGTCCGGAATTGAAGCTGAACGAGTGCGGCCTGCCCAAGCACATGGCCCTGGAACTCTTCGCGCCCTTTATCCTGCGCGAACTGCGCAAACGCGAGTACGTTCATACCATCAGCAGCGCCAAGCGGGCCCTGGAACGCAACGACCCGGAGGTCTGGGAGATCCTGGAGGATGTGACCCGGAACCACCCGGTCATGCTCAACCGGCAGCCGACCCTGCACCGGCTCAGCATCCAGGCCTTCTTTCCGCGGCTGACCGAGGGCAACGTGATCCGGCTGCACCCGCTGGCCTGCACCGCCTTCAACGCCGACTTCGACGGCGACCAGATGGCGGTCCACGTGCCGCTTTCCCTGGAGTCGCAGCTCGAGGCCCAGCTGATCATGAACGCGGCCACCCATCTTTTTTCACCGGCCAGCGGCAAGCCGATCGTCAACCTGACCCGGGAAGCGCTGCTGGGCTGCTACTACCTTACGCTCAAGAACGAGCAGCTGGAGGCTGTCAAAACCGTCTTCAGCGGGCCGAACGAAGTCCTGGCCGCCTTTGACGCCGGCCGGCTCGATTACCACCAGCCGATCAAGGTCCGGATCCGCCGCCAGGTCATCGAGACCACGCCGGGCCGGGTCATCTTCAACGAGCTGCTGCCGGCCGAGCTGGGCTACAAAAACGAGCAGATCAACGGGGCCACCCTGGGCCGTCTGATCAAGGATCTTTATACCCGTCACGGCTACGAGGCGGCGGCTAACTTCCTCGACCAGGCCAAGGAACTGGGCTTTTCCATCGCCACCCGTTCCGGTTTGACCATCGGCGTGCGCGACCTGGTCATCCCGGAGGAGAAGGAAGTCCTGATCGGCCTGACCGAGAAGGACGTCCGGCGCATCGAGAAGGATTACAAGGACGGCGCCATCACCGAGGGCGAACGTTACCACAAGGTCATCGATACCTGGACTTCCTGCACCAACCGGCTCTCGGAGAACCTGTTCGCCTCCCTGAAGAACCGGCTCGAGAAGAAGTTCGAGATCAACCCGATCTTCCTGATGGTCCAGTCGGGCGCCCGCGGCAACCGCCAGCAGGTCACCCAGCTGATGGCCATGCGCGGCCTGATGACCCGTCCGACCAAGCGGATCACCGGCGGCATCGGTGAAATCATCGAGCAGCCGGTCCGGTCCAACTTCCGGGAAGGCCTGAACGTGCTGGAGTATTTCATCTCCACCCACGGCGGCCGCAAGGGGCTGGTCGACACCGCCCTGAAGACCTCCGACGCCGGTTATCTCTCCCGCCGCCTGGTCGATGTCTGCCAGGACGTGGTGGTCACGACCGAGGACTGCGGCACCACCGCCGGCATTTTCGTTTCGCCGGTCTGGGAGGGCGACCGCCTGATGGTTCCCCTGCGGGACCGCATCGTCGGACGGGTGGCGGTCGACCGGATCGCGGACCTGGTGACCGACGAGGTGGTGGTCGAGGCCAACGAGGAGATTAACGAGGGAATCGCCGCCCGGATCGAGGAGATCGGGGTGGAAAAGATCCGGATCCGCTCGGTGCTGACCTGCAAGGCCGAACGGGGCGTCTGCCGCAAATGCTACGGCTGGAACCTGGCCACCCTGCGGATGGTCGAACTGGGTGAGGCGGTCGGCATCGTGACGGCCCAGTCGATCGGCGAACCCGGGACTCAGTTGACCCTGCGCACCTTCCACATCGGCGGCACCGCCAGCCGGATCGTGGGTGAAACCAAGGTGCGGGCGCGCCGGGAAGGCGTCATGAAATTCAGAAATGTCCGCTGGGTGACCAACAAAAACGGCCAGAAGGTGGTCCTGAATCGCGACGCCATCCTGGTCATGATGGACAACCGGGGGCGGGAAGTGGACCATTACCCGGCCCAGATCGGCGACATTTTGAAGATTGATGAGGAGACCCCGGTTAAACGTTCCGATATCCTGATGGAGCACGATCCCTACATGTTTTCGATCGTGGCCGAGAAGAGCGGCCAGGTTCATTACGACGGATTGAAGGCCGGGGTTACTTACAAGGACGAGGTTGAGGACGAGACCGCCGCCGGCCGGAAGCACAAGGTCAAGGTGATCATCAGCCACAAGGAGGATATCACCCCGGTAGTGGTCATCCGTGATTCAGAGACCAAGAAAGCGCTTGAATCGCATTACCTGCCGGTGGACGCCCACCTGATGGTCCGGGAAGGGGAATCGGTCCGGGCCGGCGATATCCTGGCCCGCACGCCTCGGCTGGTGGCCCGGGTACAGGACATAACCGGCGGCCTGCCGCGCGTGGCCGAGCTTTTCGAGGCGCGCCGGCCCAAGAATCCGGCCATCCTGGCCGAGATCGACGGTTCGATCGTCATCGAGATCAACGAACGTAACCAGCGGGTGGTGAAAGTGGTCGGCACTTCCGGCCAGGAGCGGAGTTACACCATTCCCTTCGGCAAGCACCTGCTGGTGACCGAGAATGCTTACGTCCAGGCCGGCGAGAAGCTGACCGAGGGCGCGGTGGCTCTGGACGATCTGCTGCGCATCGGCGGCGAACGCAAGGTTTTCGAATATCTGCTGAACGAGGTCCAGTCGGTTTACCGCCTGGAAGGCGTTACCATCAACGACAAGCACATCGAGGCGGTCATCCGGCAGATGCTTTCCCGGGTAAGGGTCACCAAGGCCGGCGACACGCTCTTCTCGGACGGCCAGGAGGTGAGCCGCCGGCGCCTGCTCCAGGAGAACGAGAAGATTGCCGCCGAGGGCGGTCAACCGGCCGACTGGGATGCCCTGGTCCAGGGCATCACCCGGGTGGCCCTTTCGAGCGAATCCTTCATTTCGGCCGCCTCCTTCCAGGAGACCATCCGGGTGCTTACCGACGCGGCCCTGATGGGCGACGAAGATCCGCTCCAGGGAATCAAGGAAAACGTTATCCTGGGCCGCTTCATTCCGGCCGGAACCGGTACCTTCCGGCCCGCCCGGCGGGAAGCGAAGCGGGAACAGCCCGACTTCAGCGTCCTGGATGCCAACCTGATCAACCCCGGCGCGCTCAACCTGGACAGGGAAGAGAAGCCGGAAGAGGATAAAAACCAGTAACCGAGTCAAGGAGCGAAGCATGCCGACTATTTCCCAGCTAGTGCGCGGCGCCCGAAGGCAGAAGAGTTCCCGGTCAAAGTCACCGGCGCTGGCCCTGAACCCGTTCAAGCGGGGTGTCTGCCTTTACGTGAAGACCATGACCCCCAAGAAGCCGAATTCGGCGCTGCGCAAGATCGCCAAGGTCCGGCTTTCCAACCAGGAAGAGGTGATCGCCTACATTCCCGGCGTGGGCCACAATCTCCAGGAACACTCGATCGTGATGGTCCGCGGCGGCCGGGTCAAGGACCTGCCCGGGGTCCGTTATCATATCGTGCGCGGGGTTTACGATACCCTGGGCGTGGAGGGCCGGCGCAGCAGCCGGAGTCGCTATGGAACCAAGGTTCCGAAAAAACAAGCGGAGTGATTGACCTATGGGAAGAAGAAGAAAGCGAATCAAGCGGGAACTGCTCCCGGAGCCCAAGTACGGCAGCCTGGAGGCGGCCAAGTTCATCAACATGATGATGTACAGCGGCAAGAAGAGCACCTGCCAGGCCAGTTTCTACAAGTCGATGGACATCCTGAGCGAAAAGACCAAGGAAAATCCCCTGGCCGTTTTCAAGAAGGCGCTGGAAAATGTCCGGCCCCGGGTCGAGGTCCGCAGCCGGCGCATCGGCGGCGCCACCTACCAGGTTCCGGTCGAGGTTCCCTCTTCCCGGTCGCTGGCCCTGGCCATCCGCTGGCTGCTGGCCGTTTCCCGGAAGAAGAAGGGCAAGCCGATGTACGAGAAACTGGCCAATGAACTTCTGGATGCCTACAAGGGTGAAGGTGAAACCATCAAGCGGCGGGACGAACTGCACCGGATGGCCGAGGCCAACCGGGCCTTCGCTCATTATCGCTGGTGAAGGTTTTTGGGCGCGTGCGTTAAAAAATCGGCGGGGGGAGTCGAAGACTTCCCCCGCTTTTTTTTGAACGGTTGGAATAAAATGGCTGATACCCGGTTGAGAGGCATTTTATCATGGCTGCTGGTGATCCTGCCGGCCGTCGGTTGGCTGGCCGCGCCATCGTTGCTTCAGGCCGGCAGCCGGGTTCTATTTGATTTTCGGAACACAAGCCAGGGCTGGCGCGCGGAAATCCCCGAGACCGGAGAAGCCCCCGCTTTCTCGCTGGCCGCAAGAGCCGGGGGAGACACCGGCCTGCGCATTAGCGCAGAATTCCCCGGTGAAACGGAAATCTGGGCCCCGCTAAATGAAGATTGGCGGTTTTGCGAACGCCTGAGTTTTGAAATCGCGGCTCCCAGGCTGCCGTCCGGCGGGATAAGGTGCCTGGTTTACTTGAAGACCGGCGACGGGCGCTGGTACCAGAGCCGTCTCTTCCGGCTCCAATCCGGATCTTCGCGCCGCCTGGAGTATGACCTGACCTCCTCCAGCACTGATTGGCAGCCGCACGGCCATTCCGAAACCTGGAGCGATTCGGCGCTGTATTCGGTGGAACGCATCGGCCTGAAATTCTTCGGAACCCGGGTTGGGCCGGGGCTTATCCTTCTTGATGATTTCCGGGTTGCCGGCCGGACCCTGACTTTCCTGGAGCAGGACCGGAAGCAGACCGGACTGTACGAGCGTTTCGAATTGACTTTTGGCCTGGACCGCTCCTTTGAGAATCCGTTCGATACGGACCTGGTCCGGATCGATGCCCACTTCCTGGCCCCGTCCGGGCGGGAATGGGTGGTGCCGGCCTTCTTTTACCAGGGTTACGAATTCGAAGGTCCGGGGCGTAACAGCCAGGATCGGCTGATCCCGGTCGGCGTCCCGGTCTGGAAGGCCCGTTTCAGCCCGGTTGAAATCGGTCGCCACCGCTGTTTCCTGGAGATTTCTCTCGATAAGGGCGCTGAAAAGTTCCGTTCCCCGGTCCGGGAGTTCGAGGCGGTTGTCTCCGGCCGCCGGGGCTTCCTCCGGGTCAACCAGCGCGACCGGCGCCACTTCGCCTTCGATGACGGGACCTCCTTCTACCCGATCGGCCACAATATCCGTTCCTTGAACGACAACCGCTACGCGGGTTTTCGCCGGGCGCCCCTGGCCGCGTCCGAGGGAACGCTGGCCATGGAAGACTGGCTGAAAAGCATGGCCGCCAACGGCGAGAATTTTTTCGAGACCTGGATGGCCGCCTGGTGGCTGGCTCTGGAGTGGAAGAAGGACAGCAATTACGAACCGAACAACTTCTACGAGGGCATCGGCCGTTACAACCTCAGGAACGCCTGGAAACTGGATTGGATCCTGGAACACTCCGAGGCGCTGGGGATTTACATCCAGCTCTTGATCGTCAACCACGGCTCCTGCAGCACTTTCTGCGACCAGGAGTGGAACGACAACCCCTACAACCGGAAAAACGGCGGTTTTCTCGATTCCCCGGACGATTTCTTCCGGGACCCGGAGGCCCGGCGCCTTTTCCAGCAGCGATTGCGCTACATCGTGGGACGCTGGGGTTACAGCCCCAACATCTTTGCCTGGGAATTGCTGAACGAGATGAACCTGGTGGGCGCTTCGGGCGCCTTCTACCAGACGCCCGGATTTCGCGACTGGTACCAGGTGATGATCGATTATCTCAAGGAGACCGATCCCTGGGGCCACCTGGTGACCGGCCATTACACCATCCTTTACGACAGCGATGTCTTCAAGCTCCCCGAGGTGGCCTATACCCTGACCAACGCCTATTACGGCGGC